>NZ_DATNJW010000117.1:0-2486 GCF_035603715.1 Mycobacterium sp.
GTTCACCGAAACGCCCACGCTCGGCACGCCCACCGGTGCGGGTGCCGGCACCGGCGGCTGCGGCGTGATCATGCCGGTAACGCCCGTGCCTCCGGGCGCCGACTCGACGCCTGGTTGCAACGAGTTGATGTCGGCTAACCCCCTGGTGATCGCCGGTGTGACGATCGCGGGGCTGACGTATGAGCCTGACACGAAACCGTTCACAAAGCTGGAGTTCAGGAAGGTTTCGATGGAGTTCCCGTCCGCGCCGTCCAAGAAGTCGAGGAGGGAGTCAAGCCAACTCGCAGGCTGCGCGGCCGCATTCGTCGCCGCGGACATCGGCGAGGTGAGTTGCTTCAACGACGACGGGATCGTTGACGTCAGCTGCTGCAGCTGCGACTGCACACCGGCCCCGGTGCTGGCGCCATTAGCCTGCGCGACCGCGGAGCCCTGCGTGGCCTGGGCCGCTGGATTCGACGTCTCCGGCGCCTGGGTGAACGCTTTGACCGATGCGGCCGCGGCCGAGCTGCCGGCGTAGCCGTACATGGCCGCGGCGTCCTGTGCCCACATCTCGCCGTACATCGCCTCGTTGGCGGCGATCGCCGGGGTGTTCTGGCCGATCACGTTCGTTGCAACCAGCATCGCCAGCTGCATGCGGTTGGCGGCGACCTCGAGCGGGGGGACGGTCATCGCGTATGCCGCCTCGTAGGCGCTCGCAGCGGCCGAGGCCTGGGCTGCGGTCTGCTCGGCCTGCGCGCTGGTGGTGTTCATCCAGGTGATGTACGGGTCGACAGCGGCGACCATCGTCGCTGACGTCGGCCCCAGCCATTCGTCGTCCAAGACGTCGATCGTCGATTGGTATTGGGTCGCCGCAGATTCGAGCTCGGCCGCAAGCAGATTCCATGCCGCCGATGCTGTGCGCATTGGCGCCGAGCCGGGGCCGGAATACATTCTCGCAGAGTTTATTTCGGGTGGTAATGCGCCGAAGTCCATGGTCAGCGTTCCAAACCGGCCGGGATCGAGACGAAGAAGACGTCAGGAATCGTCGGTGTACACGAGCGGTCGCGGTCGGCCGTTGCTGCAGGCGACTGTGCCGGCTTTGCAACAGAGAACATCGCAACTCTCCTTCCAATAGGAATTGATCTATCCAGATCTGTTGTCGCAGTTATTGTTTGATTGAGGTAGATGGGGTGTGTGAGGATTTGCCGGGGCATCAACCGTGAGTCGATACGCCGCACCCCCTGTGATCAGGCCATGTGCACCGCAGAGGAACTCGCGCGACCACTCCTGTGTGGAAAGCCAACGAGGCGGAAACATTGGCAAAGATGTAACCAATAGTGCGCCTAAGTTTCACCGCGACGCGCGCTCAGCGGCCAAACTCATAGAAACTTCAAATAATGAGATCGGCGTTTCGGCACACAGTGGGCTCGCCGGAAGCTGCCAGCAACTTCGCTGGGGACGCTCAGCCAACGGTGGGATATTAGCAGTTGAACCAGCACATACGGTGGATATCTCCGCCGCGTCGGGAATCGCAAACGTACTGCCGGACGCTTACATCGACAGTTCGTGACTACCGCGCCCTACTGCCTATAGCTAGCCAGGAAGTTGCCCAACCGCTCGATGGCGCGGGCAAGGTCGCGCGACCACGGCAGCGTGACGATCCGCAGGTGATCCGGTGCGGGCCAATTGAATCCGGTTCCCTGAGTTACCAGGATCTTCTCCGACAGCAGCAGATCCAGCACGAGCTGCTCGTCGTCGACGATCTCGTGCACCTCGGGGTCGAGCCGTGGGAACGTGTAGAGCGCGCCGGCGGGCTTGACGCAGGAGACCCCGGGGATCTCGTTGAGCTTGGACCATGCCACGTCGCGCTGCTCGAGCAGCCGCCCACCCGGTAGCACCAGGTCGTCGATGCTCTGATGGCCGCCGAGTGCAACCTGAATCGCGTGCTGGGCAGGAACATTCGGGCACAACCGCATATTGGCCAGCAGGTGAATGCCTTCGATGAAGCTGCTGGCGTGTTCCTTGGGCCCGGTGATCGCTAGCCAGCCGGCCCGATACCCGGCTACCCGGTAGGCCTTCGACAGCCCGTTGAAGGTCAGGCACAACAGGTCGGGGGCGAGAGTTGCCATGCTGATGTGCTCGGCATCGTCGTAGAGGATCTTGTCGTAGATCTCGTCAGCGAGCAGCAGAAGCTGATGCTTGCGCGCCAAATCGGCCATCTGCGTAAGGATTTCACGGCCGTAGACGGCGCCGGTGGGGTTGTTCGGGTTGATGACAACCAGAGCCTTGGTGCGCTCGGTGATCTTCGATTCGATGTCGGCGATATCCGGTTGCCAGCCTTGGGTTTCGTCGCACAGGTAGTGCACCGGAGTGCCGCCGGCCAGCGACGTCGATGCCGTCCAAAGCGGGTAGTCGGGAGCCGGAATCAGCACCTGATCGCCGTTGTCCAGCAAGGCTTGCAGGGTCAGCGTGATGAGCTCCGAAACCCCGTTGCCCAGATACACGTC
>NZ_DATNJW010000118.1:0-7747 GCF_035603715.1 Mycobacterium sp.
GTGTCTCAAGGAGTCGACATGAACGCACCGTTTTCGTTCAAATCCTGCGTCACACAGACGATCCCGCAATCACGTCGCAGAACGCCGTCCGACGGCACCGATGACACGACTCGTGTGTCAGCGGTGCTCGGACGGTAGTCCGATCGTGTGTTCATCGCAGCCCGCCCGCAGAATAATCGCGGACTCATGGCGACGTTCGCGCCTGAGCGGGCTTTCGCCGTCGAGCACTTTCAATGCGCTGAAGGCGGATGATTACGACACGTCCAGTCGGCTCCTGCGCGCCGCCGGGCCTGTCCTGAACACGATGGCCGCAGCACTTGACGGCTGGGACTACTGCGTGGTGTTGGCCGACCGCGACGCCCGCATCGTCGCGACGCGCTGGGGCTGCGCACGCGTGCGAAGCATCATTGAGCTGATTGGAGAGGCGTTGCACGGCACTATTTTTCGCGAGGAGACGACCGGCACCAACTCCATCGCCACGACCTACGAACTGCGTCAAGCGGTGGCCGTCCATCGCGACGAGCATTTCCTCGCGCAGTTGCACGGCCTGAGCTGCTATGGCCATCCGATCATCGATCCACACACCCGCCGCCTCGAGGGTGTTCTCAATATCACCTGCCTGGCGGGTGAGCGGAATCCGCTGCTCGCTCCCTACGTCGCCAGCGCGGCGGCAGAGATCGAGCAGCGGCTCCTGGAGGACCGAAGCCCAAACGAACGAGCATTGCTCGCAGCGCTGCAGCGCGAACTCAGAGCCGGGCGTGATCGGCCGACCCTTGCGATCGGCCGCGACATACTTGTGGCCAACGCCGCTGCGATCGAACTCCTCGACGCCCCCGACCATGCGCTCATCCGCGACATCGCCGCCTCGTGCACCGGTGAAGCGACACAAGCCGCACAAGTGACACTGAGCAAGAATCGCAAAGCTGACATCGTCTGTCGCACGTTGACGCCAAGCGTTGGCGCGGTCCTCACCATCAACAACGTGAAACGCCCCACCCCGCACGTACTCTCGCGACCGCTGAGAGAACCCACCCACGGAGTCCTCATCTGCGGCGAACCCGGCGCAGGACACACGACCGCAATTCAGAAGGCAGCCGCAAGTACATCACTGCGGATCCACCACGCCGCACACTGCCCCGCGCAATCCGCGGCCGAGTGGCTGAGCGACGTGCGCCAGAGCGCCTCGGAGAGCGGCGTTGTGGCAGTCGAGTCGGTCCATCTGCTGTCAGCGCACGCCTCCCAGTCACTGACCGGAATTCTCAACAGCTTCACCGGGACCGTAATCCTGTCGACGATCATGCCTCCCGACGAGCTGATACTGCAGACCCGCCAGCTGATTTCGCGATGCACCGAGCAAATTCAACTGACCCCGCTGCGCCAACAGCCCGACATCATCCCCGAACTCGTCGGGTCCATCCTGCGGAATCTCGGCGTGCATCACACCGTCCGCTTCACCCCCGCGGCGTTAGAGGCGCTCGCGGCCAACCAGTGGGACGGCAACGTCCGCGAACTCCATACCGTCGTCACAGAGGCGGTGAGTCGCCGAAGCGCCGGCGACATCACCCGCGCGGATCTTCCAGAACACTACCGCCACCGAGCAACCCGGCACCGGTTAACACCGATGGAACAGGCCAAGCGCACCACAATCATCGACGCGCTCAGACGTGCACACGGGGACAAAAAGCATGCAGCAGCCCTACTCGGCATCAGCCGCACCACCTTGTACTCCGCCCTGCGCGCCTACGACATCCCCACGTCTTCGGTGTCCAGAACTTGAACGTCGCGCCCCTTCTCCCGACGCGACACTCGACACGTCACCAACAGAAGGGTAAATCGGTTGCACACCAACATCGACACCATCTACATCGGCGGAGAATGGGTCACACCGTCATCCACCGCCACGATTGAGATCCAGTCACCGGCGACGGGCGAGCGGGTGGGCTCGGTCCTTGCCGCCGGCGAGCGCGACGTCGACCGTGCGGTCACCGCGGCCCGCGCCGCATTCGATGACCCGGGGGGATGGTCGGTCTGGGACCCGGCCGACCGCGCCCGCGTGCTCGCCGAATTTGCCCACCAATACCAACTGGTGGTTGAAAACATGGTGCGCACCGTGTGCCAGCAAAACGGACTGCCGATAAGCCAGGCCGCTCAGCTGGAAGGGGCCGTGCCGGTCATGCTACTCACCTACTACGCCGATCTCATCGAGAAGCTTCCGATCAGTGAGACCAGACGGAGCCCGGCCGGTACCCGAGCCCTTGTTACACACTGCCCGGTCGGTGTCGTCGCGGCGATCACTCCGTGGAATTTTCCGCAGACACTGTCGGCGTTCAAGTACGTGCCGGCACTGGCTGCCGGCAACACCGTGGTACTTAAGCCGTCGCCGGAAACGCCGCTGGATGCGCTGCTGCTTGCCGAAGTCGCCGACAAAGCCGGGCTGCCAGCGGGCGTCTTCAATGTGTTACCTGGCGCCACGGACATCGGGCGTGCCCTGGTGACCAGCCCAGGTGTCGACAAGGTGTCGTTTACCGGCTCGACATCTTCGGGCAGGGAGGTGGCGGGTGCCTGCGGGCGGCTGCTCAAACCGGTGATGCTGGAGTTGGGTGGGAAATCGGCAGCGGTCATCCTCGACGACCCCGGTCTCGACCTCAGTGCGTTCGCCGAGCGTTTGTTCGTCGCGACCCTGCTCAACACCGGCCAGACATGCTTCGCCAACACGCGAATCCTCGCTTCCCGCCGGCGCTATGACGAGGTCGTCGACTTCCTCACGGCCATGGCGCAATCGTTGAATATCGGCGATCCGCTCGACCCCAACACGCAGATCGGACCGCTCGTCAGCGCGGCTCAGCGGGAAAGGGTCGAACGCTACATTCAGCAAGGTCTCGCTGATGGAGGCACGATAACCTCCGGCGGCAGGCGGCCTCCGAATCTGCCCAGCGGTTACTTCATGGAGCCCACCATCTTCGCAGGGCTTGACAACCGCAGCGCGGTGGCGCGCGAAGAGATCTTCGGTCCGGTGCTGACGGTTATCGCCTACGACGACGAGGATGACGCGATAAGGATCGCCAACGATTCCGAATACGGTCTGGGCGGCACCGTATGGTCACCCGACCACGACCACGCCACAGCCGTGGCAACCCGCATCCACTCGGGCACCGTCGGGATCAACAACTATCTGCCCGACGTCAACGCACCATACGGCGGGATCAAGGACTCCGGGTGGGGCCGGGAACTGGGTCCCGAGGGATTGCAGGGCTTCCAGAACATCAAGTCGATTTTCCTTTCCTGACAGGACTTTTCCGGCCGGTAAAACGTCACGACGAGGACTGATACTGAAATGAATGAACCGACACATCGCCCCATCGCCGTTGCGGACTATGTGGTGGTAGGTACCGGCTCGTCCGGCTCTGTTGTCGCCGCGCGACTCGGTGCCGACGAGCGTAACCAGGTCTTCGTGTTGGAGGCTGGCCCGAAGGACAATGACCGTCGCATCCATATGCCGGTCACCTGGCTTCAGCTGTTCCGCAGCAAATTTGACTGGGACTATCTGACCGAGCCGCAGCCCGAGCTCAATGGCCGCCGCATCTATTGGCCACGGGGCAAAACGCTCGGTGGGTCGTCGTCGCTGAACGCCATGATGTGGGTACGTGGGTTCGCCGCCGACTACGACGAGTGGGCCCAGCAGGCCGGTCATGAGTGGACGTTTTCCCGGGTCGTCGAGTACTTCACGCGGATCGAGAAGCTCGAGGGTGCTCGCGAACCAGACGAGGGTTCTGGTGGCCCGCTGTACATCTCGCGGCAGCGCGGCCCGCGTCGCTCGACGGCGGCATGGCTGGCCGCGGTGAGACAATCGGGCTACGTCATCGAACGACCGAATCGACCCGAGCCGCAGGGATTCAGCCAAGTCCTGGTGACTCAGCGTCGGGGAGCACGCTGGAGCGCCGCGGACGCCTACCTGCGTCCGGCGCTGCGTCGCAAGAATCTAAAGCTCTTAACCGAAGCCACTGTCACCCGGGTCGTCTTTGAGGGCAGTAGGGCGGTGGGCGTGGAATTTCAGAAGAACGGTAGACGGCAATTCGTTCAGGCCCGCCGAGAGGTCGTATTGTGCGCTGGCGCAGTCAATTCCCCCCAGCTGCTGATGCTCTCCGGAATCGGCGACCGCGAGCATTTGCGTTCTCGCGGCATCAAGGTGGTCCACCATTCCCCGCAGGTCGGTGAGAATCTCCAGGATCACCTCGGCACGGTGCTCGGCTTCCAGGCGCAGTGCGACACCCTCTTCGCGGCCGGTGAACGGATGCAGCTCACCAATTACCTGGTCCGGCGTCGCGACATGCTCAGATCGTCGGCCGGTGAGGCGTACGGATTCGTGCGCAGCCACCCGGAGTTGGCGCTTCCAGACCTCGAGCTGTTCTTCGGACCCGGCCCATTCTTCGACGAAGGGCTCGGTGAGCCGCCCGGCCACGCGTTCATATTCGGCCCGATCCTGGTCAAACCGCACAGCCGCGGGCGGATCGCGCTGAGATCTGCCGACCCGACAGCTAAGCCGATCATCGACCCGCGCTATCTCTCCGACAGCGATGGGATCGATCGGGCCGCAATGATGGAGGGCCTAAGGATGTGCGCCAAGATCGCCGACGCTCCACCGCTGAAAGCCCTCCTCGGGTCAATGTTGCGTCCGCTCGGCGCAACCGAAATCTGCGAGGAGACCCTCGAATCGGCGCTCAATGACGAGGCTCGCACCTTCTATCACCCGGTGGGCACCTGCCGCATGGGCACCGATCCGGGCAGTGTCGTGACACCGCGACTGGAAGTGCGAGGAGTACAGGGACTGCGGGTCGCCGACGCGTCGGTGATGCCGACCATCATCCGCGGGCACACCCACGCACCGTGCATGGTGATTGGCGCCAAGGCCGCCGATCTCATCGCCGACGCAAATTTCAGCTGACACAACGGCGCAGCCGGAAGATCCGATTCAGGGATCCCCTTGTGTGAATAGAACTACGAGAGGCGGGATAGATGAAAACTCCACTGCAGGTACCGATGGCCGACGTCGGCGAGATGTACCTCGTCCATACGATGTTGCGCCGCGAGCTCAGCTTGTTGCCCGATTTAATCCGCGCCGCGGGTCGAGATGCGAATCGTAGGGCTCGGATCGGTGCGCACGCACAGCTTGTCTTCCAGATTCTGCATACCCATCACGAAAGCGAAGACCTGGTTCTCTGGCCGCTGCTTCTCGAACGAGCCGAGGCCGAGGCGAGGGAGATCGTGGCTGTCATGGAGGAACAACATCGCGCCATCGCGGCTGCCCACGACGAAGCGGTCCATCGGCTTGATGACTGGTGCAGATTCGGCCGCGACAGAGAAGGATTCGCAACGGTGCTCGACAATCTGGTACGGGTCCTCACAGAACATACTGCGCTCGAAGAGAAGGCCGTGCTTCCTCTTGCCGAGAAATACATCACCGCCACAGAGTGGCAACAGATGGGTCAGCACGGTATGGACACCTTCCAGAAGCGACTCTTGCCCTTGGCCTTTGGCATGCTGATGTATGAGGGTGATCCTGCAGTGATGCGGCGAACACTTGCCAACGTGCCCCTGCCGGCACGCCTGCTGATGCCGGCCATCGCTCCGCGCGCGTTTAGCCGCCACGCTCGGCGGCTCTACGGCACCGCGACGCCGCCCAAGATCACGGCGTAGTCAAACCACAGCCAACAGGTTCACGAATGCGTGTGAGCTCATGACTGATTCGGCAACGTGTGTCGTGGACCTCGATCTGCGACTAGTCGGATACTTCGTTGCGGTGGCCGACCACCGGCACTTCGGCCGCGCCGCGGCTGCGTTGCTCGTCGCGCAGCCTTCACTAAGCCGACAGATCCGCCGTCTGGAGCAGCAGATGGGCGTGCGCCTGTTTGACCGCACTCCGCAAAGCACCCGGCTCACTGAGGCCGGCGAGGTGTTCTTGCCTCGGGCCAAGGCGCTATTGCGCTCGGCCACCCAAGCCGTAGCGCAGGCCCGCGACGCCGCCCAGCCCAGCCGCATCACCCTCGGCTACATGACAGGTGCGATCATCACCCCAGTGGTGCGTGCGTTGCGTCGCGAGCATCCCGACGCCGACGTGCAAACTGTGCACCTGGACTGGAACCAGCCGCGCGATGCTCTGCTCGACCACCGGGTCGACGCGGTGGTGGCCGTACTGCCCTTTTCCACCGACCAGCTACACGTCACGATCCTCTACGACGAGCCCCGGGTGGTGCTCGTGCCCGTCGACCATCGCCTCGCGGGCCAGCAATTGGTCACCATCGACGACATCGCCGACGAACCCATACCGAAATTGCGAGATTGCGACCCGGCCTGGAATGACTTCTGGCGCATCGATCCCCGGCCCGACGGGCGCAGGGCACCCGAAGGTCCACTCGTCGAAACCCTCGACGACTGGTTAGAACTCATCGCCTCCGGGCAGGCGGTTGCCATCACGACCGGCTTTCACGAACGGTTGCGACCCGACCTCACCACCGTCCCCTTGAAAGGCATCGAACCCAGTCATGTCGTGGTGGCCAGCCGCGCCGGGGACCGCAGCCATCTGGTGGCGGCCTTTCGCAAACTCGCCTCGGCACATTTCACCGCCCCAGCGCGGACCGACGCGAGACTCGAAACGTGAGACGTCAACGTCAGGAGGGCACATCGATGCGGACCGACATCGACACCATCTACATCAGCGAGCGATGGGCTAACCCAATGTCTACCAGCATAATTGAGATCCGATCGTCGGTGACCGGCAGCGCGGGTTGCGTGCTGCTCATCATCGCTCCGCGCGCCTTTAGCCACCACGCTCGGCGGGTCTACGGCACCGCGACTCCGCTGGCGAAGATCTACGACCCCGCCGAGCACATTTACGCATCCATGCCGATGACCGCTGACTCACGAAACCGCACAGTCGAAACATCGACCCCATAGATGAGGAGCCACGCATGCCACTGCATTACGTCGACCCGCACAACGAGCACGGTCTCCGATACCGGGCCGTAGAAAGCTTCGGCCGCTCGCGTCCGGGACAGTTCGTGTCGCGCCACGTCGTCTTTCGCATCGACCCCTGGTTGCACCGCGCAACCGGCGGGCGCTATCCACGGATCCTGGGCACGATGGCCACCGCCCCGTTGACGAGCATGGGCGCCAAGTCAGGTCAGTCGAGAGTGTGTCAACTCGCCTACTTCCACGACGGACCCGACCCGATCCTGATCGCCTCGAATTGGGCGAAACCGAAGCACCCGGGCTGGTACTACAACCTGAAGGCCTATCCCGAATGCCAATTGGGTGACCAGAGATTCGTAGCGTCCGAGGTCACCGATTCGGTCGAGTACCTACACCTGTACACGCTCGCCGAGCAGGTCTACGCCGGATACCGGGACTACCGCATGAAGACAGCACACATCGGACGGCAGATTCCAATCTTTCGGCTCACACCACACTCGTCGGCGACCAGGACATCCACATTTGGCCCGGGCCTCAGTTGGCCGCGCTTGCTCGTAGAGGACGAAACGTTCCCGAAGATGCGCCGCGCCCTCGGCCACGGTGAAATCTAGAACCGCGCGGCTAGCTCCGAAAAGCCGGAGATCCCACCTGCGCTGGCCGCCCTGGGCAGCGCCTCCCGCGGCTGGGTGGTGGTGAATGCCGTAAGAGGCTGTCGTTCCTTCGACTGTCTTCGTGGCCGAGCCGCTTTCGGCTGGTGTCGACCCGAGGTCGCGCCGAGGTC
>NZ_DATNJW010000119.1:0-8080 GCF_035603715.1 Mycobacterium sp.
TTGTGGAGCGGCATTCCCGCGGGGTCGCCGCGCGCTTGCCGGGGACGTCGACACAGGGATAGTTGCGCGCACCGCGCACATCGTTGGCCGGGGTGTCCTGTGGGATCTTGCAGTACGTTCCTTCCGGCAAGGGAGCAGTGCTGGTGTCCGCGGGTGAGCGCCACTCCGAAGCCGGCAGGAATCCGGTCAGGCACGGCGGAGGATTGTTCAGTGACAGGTTGAGATTCATCAGCACCGCTCCCGGAGCGGACGCGATCAAAGTCTGTGCCACCGAACCGACCTCGGGCAGGAATACCAGCAACTGCTCGAGGCCTTTGTTGTAACGCTTGAGCATGTCGGCGACGACTTCCAGGTTCGCCAGCGTCTGCGGCAGCGACGCACGGACATCATTGAAGACGTCGTTGACCTGGTCCGCGGTCGGCGCGGCTTTCGACAAGATGCTTTGCACGTGCTGGTCGGTTTGCGCCGTCTGAGCGGTGAGCACCTTGAGGTTGTGCGACCACTGCGCGATCGAATCGCCGGAGTCGACCTGGCTGTCCAGGATCGGTGCCGCGTTCGCGATGATGTCGTCGACGTCGGACATGTTCGCTTCGAAGTCGCCGACGATGGACTGCGTCGAGTCGACGAGCCGTTGCAGTGATGGCCCCAATCCGCCTACCGCCAAGGCGGTTTCGTCGAGCAGCGATGCGATCTTCTTCTTGGGCAGCACGGACAGGCCACGGTTGGCCGCGTCGAGGGCCGGGCCTATCTCGCTGGGCACGGTGCCCTTGGTGATCGTCTGTCCAGGTGAGAAGAACTTGCCCGGAACGCCGGTGGACACCAGATCCAGATACTGCTCACCGATAGCCGACACCGAATGCACATTGGCTGATGCGTCGACCGGGATCTTGTACCGGCTGTCGATGCTAAGCGTAGCCCTGACACCATGTGCGGTCGGCTCGACCCTGGTGACCCGGCCGATCTGGATTCCCCGATACGTCACGTTGGACGTGCGATACAGACCGCCCGACGCCGGCAGCTCCGCGACCAGTCGGTACTGACCGACACCGAGCTGGCCGGGAATCCGAAGGTAATACCAGCCCAGTGCCACCAGTGCGGCTAATGTCAAGGCGGCGAACACAATCAACTGATTGCGAATGAAGCGGGTCAGCATGGGCTACTCGCCTCGCTCCACCGGCGCATCGGCCGGGTTGGGCGTGTACCGGATGTCCGGAACCATCGTCGACGGGTCGCGGCCCCAGGACTGCTCGAGGGCACGCAAGGCCCCAGAGAATCCGGTGCCGGTGAAGATCGCGTTGTCGACGGTGCTCAGCGTCAAATCCAGAGCTCCGGACACGTTGATGTAATCGCCGCGAACGATCTTCGGCACACTGTCGACGGCGAACGGCGGTGACAACAGCAGCATCAGGGCGTCGACCAGATAGGGTGCGGCGCGGCCGAGTTGCTTGAGCGGTCGTTGCAGGTCTTGCAGGTCCTCATGAAGGTCGCCGCGCGCGGCCGACAGCGTCTGGCCGGTGACGTTGCTGATCCGCCCCACCGCTTCGACGGTGTTGGCGAACAGATCACGTTGCTGCGCGAAATGATCAACTAGCGGCGGGAATTCGGTGAGCACCCGATCGAGGGTGTCGGTTCTGGTGCCGGCGTACGACAGCAGCCGGTCGGTGGAGTCGATGGCGTGGACGATGTCGTCGCGCTGCGCGTTGAGCTCAACCGCGAAGGTGTCCAGCTTGCCGAGGAAATCCCGGATCTGGTGGGCACGCCCGGTCAGGATCTTGTAGACCTCGTTCTGGATGACCTCGAGGTTCGGAATGCCGCCACCGCGCAGCACCATGGCCAGGCTGGCGAGCGTCTGCTCGGTGGAGGGATAGGCCGACGAATTACTCAGCTGGATGGTGTCGCCGGCCTTGAGTTGTTGTGGCGACGGGTCCGGCGGTGCGGCCAATTCGATGTGCTGAGAACCCAACAAGCTGGTCTGGCCGATCTTGGCGGTGGCGTTCTTCGGAAGCTTGACGCCCTTGTCCAGGTCCACGGTCAGCGTGGCGACCCAGTTCTTGAGGTCGATCGAACGGACCGTGCCGACGAAGACGTCGGCCACCAGAACTCGGCTGTTGCCGTTCAGCGCCATGGTGTTTGGCATCTGAACAAAGATCTTGTAGGAGCCTGGGCCGCTGCCGGGCCCACCGGGCAACGTGACGTTGGCGATGCCGCGCCAGTTCCCACAGGAGGTCAGCACCACTGTGGCGGCGAGCAACGCTAATGCCTGCCAGGCCCTGCGGCTCATCAGCCGCACAACCCTCACTGGCCCGGCCCCGGCGGTGCCTCAGCTGCACCGAGCGGAAGGTCAGGCGATGGCGGAGGCGCCACCGTCGGTGACGGCAAGGGCTGCGGGTACCACGGCGGCGGCAGCGGATTGTTCTCGTCGTAGGCGTTGGGCGGCCCGGTCATGTTGCGCGCCGGCGGTGGCGGCGGGATGTCCGGTCCACCCATCAACTCCGCCAACGACGCCGGCGTCAGCAGATTCGCCGTGGCCGGCTGGACCTTGGTTCCCTGCATACCGGGCGCGACGACCCAGCCGGGCTCCGAGTTGCGGTGGGACCACTGGGTATCCGGCGAGAAGATCCCGGGCACAGTGGTGTCCTTGAAACCGGGTGGCGGCTGCAAACGCGGCTCGGAGTACGCGATGTTCTTCGGCAACGTGTCAGCACTGCTGAACAGGTTGATGCCATACGGGAAGTAGTTGAACTTGATCGCATCCAGGACGGGCGCCAGGTATTGCGCACACAGTTCCGCCGAGTCCTGATAGCCAAGCCGGCTGCCGGCTTGAATGACACTGCAAATGAACTCCATTGGGTTGGCGAAGTTGGTGAACGCTGCCACGCCGCTCAGGCTGCCATGGGCGGGCTCGTAGATCGCCAGCACGTTGGCGGCCATGTTCGGAAGGATGTGCAGCGCGGTCTCCAGGCCGTCGCGTGGCGCCGGCTGCATGATCGCGGTGGTGACGTCACCCAGGTTGTTGACATCATGGGTCAGCGCGTCGCGGTTCTCGGTCAAGAATTTCTGGGCGGTGGACAACAGGCTGTCCGTTTGTTCAATTGCGTTGGCGGCGGACTGATCCGAGCTGGTGAGGTTGTCGGTCAACTGGGACAGGTCCTTGTTCAGCGCGACGAACTGCTGATCGTCCTGATGTAGCGCGTTGACGAACATCGCGAGGCTGCGCAGCACCGAGAAGAAGTCACCACGGCCTTCGTCCAGCGTGCTCAGCGCGTTCGACAGGCTATTCAGCGTGGTGTTTATCTGTTGGCCCTTGCCGGCCAGGCCGTCGGCGAACGACTCGATGACGTCGCCGAAGGGCCCCTTGGGCTGCTCCTTGGTCGGGCCGAGTTGGCCGATGATGTGAGTGATGCTGTTACGCAGGTCATCCCACTCGACCGGTACCTGGGTGCGCTCGATCGGGATCACCGCGTTGTCGGCCAGCTGTGGGCCGCCCTTGTAGGGCGGCTCCAGCTGAATGCTGCGCGAGGCCACCAGCGTCGGGTTGAGCACCACCGCCGACGCATCGGCCGGCACCTTGTACTTGTTCCGGTAGTGGAACGTCACCCTCATCTGGTCACCGATGGGTTCGATCTTGTCGATGGAACCGACGCGGATACCCATGATCTGGACCTTGTCCCCCGCGTAGAGGGCGTTGGCCGCCGGGAAGTAGGCGACCACCGTGTTGTAGATCAGCTTGTCGTAAAGCTGCCAACCCACCAGCGCGGCAACAAGACCGAGCGCCACGACGAACGACCCGATGATCACTGCCGCCTTGGACAGCTGCGGTAGCCGCAGTTTGCGGATGTCGAAGATCGTGCTCATTGGCTACTACCCCCCATCCCCGCCGGGCGTGACGAACGGAACCGGTAGCTGTGGACCCGGGCCCGCAGGCGCGGGCGGGCCGGGCGGCAATGCGGGCGCGAAGGTCGACGGTGGACCAGGCGGGCCGGGTGGCAGCAGGCTTTCCCGTCGTGCCCCCGGCGGTGCGTTCGGCAGGGGCACTGGCGTGCCCGGCATACTCGGCGCCGGCGCCCCGGGGAGCCCGGCATCCGGAATACCCGGCGCCGGTGGCAGACCGTTCGGATTGGGCGGCGACGAGAGCACATCGGGCAGCGCCGGATACGGCCCGTTGGGCCCGAACGGACCCTGTCCCTGATCGACGCCCGCGCACGGCAGCGGGTTGCCCGGTCGCGGGGACATCTCCGGCGGCGGCGCATACGAGCACGGTGAGCCCGGCGCCACAGCCGGTCCGGGGTGATCCGGGGTGCCCTCGAGTACCGGCGGTGCCGGTGGCGGGGCGCCGTTGGAGAAGCGTGTTCCATTCGGGTCAGGCCACTTGAAAGCGGGCAAGCCCGCACTGCGCCAGAAGTTCTCCGGGTCGATGCCGCGCTTCTTGAACGCCGCATCGACCCATGGTTGCAGGATCTGGTACGGCAGCAAGTTGCCGATCATCACCTTGAAGTACGGCCCGGAGCCGACCGCCTCACTGAGCGCCGCGGTGTAGTTACGCAGCGTATTCAGCACGGACACAAGGTCGTTCTTGTGTTCGACCAGAACATCGGTGACGCTGTGCAACTGGTCGAGCAGATGGTGCAGATTGGGGTTGTCGTGGATCAACCCCTGCACCTGCGTGGAGAACGCCGACACGTTGGCCAGCAGCGCCGCAATGGCCGTGCCACGTTCGTTGAACGCAGCAAGGAGCGACTGAGTGTTTCGCAGCAGTGCGTTGATCTGCTTACTGCGATCGCCGAGCACGCTGGCGACTTTTCGGGCCTCGGTCAGCAGGTGTTTGAGCTCGTCATCGCGTTTGCCGATGATGTCGGAGAACTTCGCCACCCCATCGAGCGCCGCGCTCAAGTGTGGGTAGGTCTGGTTGATGGTGTGCGACAGCACATTCAGCGACTGCTTGACGGTGTCGATGTTCCAGCCGGCGGCGGCCTTGGTGACGTCGAAGAAGGCGTCGTACACCTGGTAGGGAGTCGTGCTTTGGCCGAGCGGGAGCACGTCATTCGGTCGCATCCGCTTGGCGCCACGCGGTTCGATCTCGAGCACCTTTTTGCCCAGCAGCGTGTCGGTCCGGATCGCCACCCGGCTCTCCGTGCCGATGGTGTGCGTCCCGGTGGTGAATTTCATGACGATGTGATCGCCGTCGATCGAAAGGTCTTGCACCGTGCCGACATCCATGCCGACGATGCGGACTTTGTCGCCCTTGCTCATTCCACCGGAGTCGCTGAACTGCGCGTAGTAGCTCGCGGTCGCGAACAACACCGGCAGGCTGCTGAAGCTTTGTCCCACACCGACAACGAGGACCACCAGCGCGATGGCGAGCACCCCGACACGGACCCGGTTGGCGGGCTGAAGACTTCTCATTTCAGCGTGCACCTACCCGACGGCTGTTGAAACAGCTTGACCGATCGAACAGGTCCGCCCGGCTGCAGTCCGTTGACCTTGAGCGACAGGTCACACAGGTAGAAGTTGAAGAAGTCGCCGTATATCCCGCTCGCGCGGCCGATGATATTGAAGGCGGCCGGCACTTTTCCGACCAAGTCCCCGATTTGTTTGCGCTGCTCGACAAGCGGCCCGGCCAGGGTTTCCAACCGGTTGACCGTGTCATGCACCAGGGCCCGGTTGTCGGCGAGCAGGTCGGCCACCGTTCCCGCGGCGTTGCTGATGTGCGCGGTCCCGTCCGCCAGCGGGGTGGCCCGGTCCTTCAGGCCGGTGATGAGCACCTCGAATTTGTCGATGGTCGCGTCGAATTGGTCGCGGTGCCGAACCGTGGTGTCCAGCACGGTGTTCAGGTTGTGGATGACCTCGCCGATCGCCTGATCGCTTTCCGCCAGCCGGTCGGTCAGCTGAGCGGTTTGGTCGAGGATGTCGTTGATCGTGCCGCCTTCGCCCTGAAAGACGGTGATGATCGATGAGGCGATGCTGTTGACCTTCTGTGGGTCAAGCGCCCGAAACAGCGGCTTGAAGCCACCGATGAGCGCGTCGAGGTCCAGCGCGGGCTGGGTCCGTGACAACGGAATGAATCCGCCTGGCGGCAACGTCCTTTCAGCGTTCTCTCCGGTTCCTCGGCTGATTTCCAGATACCGGTTGCCGATCAGGTCCTGGTAGCGGATCTGCGCGGTCGTCGACTGGTAGAGCTGCACCGAGCGGTCGACGGCGAAGTCGACGCGAATCCGCTTGTCGCCCTCGACCAGTTCGATTTTCTTGACCTTGCCGACTTCTACGCCTGAGGCACGGACGAACTGGCCGGCACGTAAGCCACTGGCATTGCTGAATTCGGCGGAATAGCTGTTGGTCTGGTCGAAGCGCACCTGGCCGAATACCACCACGATGATCGCGGTGAACAACAGTTGCACGGACACGACAGCCGCGAGCCGCACGACAGTACCGGTGATTTTCATGGGTTGATCGTGTTCTCCCCGTACTGACGCCCCCAGACGTATTCGTTGGCCAGCGGCTGGCCCAACTCGAAGTGGTTGTAGGGGGCAATGCTGTTGCCGGAGTCCATCACCAGATACGGTGCGGGCCACAGATCGCGGGTGATCGGGGCCCAGCAGCCGGCCTTGCCGCCGGGGCCGCCGCGACCATTGACGCGGGGCAGGTTGTCCGGATACACGTAGGGGTTCTCGGAGCCGGCGATCGCCACGCCGAGCTGGGCCGCATAGTGGTTGCCGCTCTCCAGCGCGGCGACTTTCGGTGCGACGTCGGCGAAGTTGCGAATGGTGCAGAACACCTGCGGGCTGTAAGTGTCCAGTAGATGGGCAGTCGGCCGCAGATCGGCGGTAAGACGTTCCAGATACGGCTTGCTGCGAGTGAAGACGTCGTTTCCGGTGTTGGCGAAGCCAATCGCGGCCAGCAGGGCCGCGTCGAGTTCGGCTTGATGGCGGTTGAGGGTGCGCGCGGTGGTCACGGCATTCTCCAGCGCGTCAAACAGATCCGGTGCGGCTTTGGCGTAGACATCGCCCAGTGCGGCAAGCTGATGGAGGTCGTGGCGAATCTGCGGCATCCGGGGGTTCAGGTCGCCGAGTATCTTGTTGCCGTTGACGATCGACTGCCCGAACTTGTCACCCAATCCGGTCAGCGCCTGCGCCGCGGCGCTCAGCGTGAGATTCACCTTCACCGGATCGACGTTGTCGGCCAGCTCGACCAGCGTCTCGAACACCGTGTTGAACTCCGTCGTGATCGACGTCGCATCGATGACGGATGACGGTGTAACCCGCTGCGGTGTCGGCTCTTTAGGCGAGGTGAGCGACACGTACTTGTTGCCGAACACGGTGGTCGCCTGGATTTTCGCGATGACGTTCACCGGGATGAGCTCGACGTACTGCGGGTCGACGTCGAGGGTGAATCGGGCCGCCGGCTTGCCGCGATGCTCGACCTCGGAGATGCCGGCCACCCGGCCGACGCTCACGCCGTTGTAGGTGACTTTCGAGCCTTGGTCCATCACCAACCCGGCGCGAGCGGCCAGCATCGTCAGCTTGGTCTTGGGCGTGAAGTCTCCGCGAAACTGCCCGTATATCAACGCAAGCAGCAGCGCGCACGCCACAAACAACCCGATACCCGCCGCGGTGTCCGGCCAGGTCCGGGTTCGTCGCTCCTTTGTCGGGGTCGTCATCGCCGGTCACACCGTGAGGTTGAAGTTCGGGTCGACGCCGTAGAGCGCCAGCGAGGTCAGCAGCACGACGATCACCGTGGACACCAACGAGAAACGCATCGACCGACCGACGGCCTCGCCCACCCCGACCGGTCCGCCGCTGGCGTTGTAGCCGTAGTAGCAGTGGGTGATCATCACGATCACCGCCATCACAATGACCTCGCCACCCGACCAGAACACGTCTTCGGTGCGCAGGAAGGTCCGGAAGTAATGCTCGTAGGTGCCTTGCGATTGGCCGTAGAACAGCGTGGTGACAACCTGTCCGGACAGGAACGACATGACCAGTGCCATCGCGTAGAGCGGGACGACCACCACCAGCCCCGCCATCAGCCGGGTGGACACCAGGAACGCCACCGACTTGATGCCCATCACCTCGAGGGCGTCGAT
>NZ_DATNJW010000120.1:0-7926 GCF_035603715.1 Mycobacterium sp.
CTTCTTGTCCCCGTCTGCACGTCTGAGCGCGTCGATGATCGTGGTGCGCTTGGCCTGCTCCATCGGTGTTAAGCGGTAGCGGGTTGACCGGTGCCGGTACTGTTCTGGAAGATCCGCGCGGGTGATATCACCGGCGCGTCGACGACTCACCGCCTGCGTGACGACGGTGTGTAGTTCGCGGACGTTGCCGTCCCACTGGTTGGCTGCAAGCGCCTCCAACGCCGCGGGGGTGAACCGGACGGTGTGATGCACGCCCAGATTCCGCAGAATGGACCCGACGAGTTCGGGGATGATGTCGGGCTGCTGGCGCAGCGGGGTCAGTTGAACCCGCTCGGTGCATCGCGAAATCAGCTGGCGGGTCTGTGGAATCAGCTCGTCGGGAGGCACGATCGTCGTCAGGATTACAGTCCCCGCGAAGCTGTTGAGAATTCCTGCCAGTAACTGGGAAGCATGCGCTGACAGCAGATGGACCGACTCGACCGCCACAATGCGGTTCTCCGAGGCGCTCTGCCGCACGTCGCTCAACCACTCGGACGCGCTGTGCGCCACGCAGCGTGCGGCGTAGTGGATCCGCAGTGATCTGCTTCCAGCAGCCTCCTGAATTGCGGTTGTGTGCCCCGCGCCGGGTTCGCCGCTGATGAGGACGCCGCGTGGGGCATGAGGCTGCGGCTGCGGCTGCGTGTGCAGAGTAGGGCGTTTCACGTTGGTGATCGTGAGAACCGCGCCAGCCCTGGGCGTCAACATACGACAGGTGATGTCAGCCCTGCGGTTTCGGCTCAGTGTCACATGCGCGGCTTTGGTCGTCTCGCCGGTGCACGACGCGGCGACGTCGCGGATGAGCGCGTGGTCGGCGGCATCGAGGAGTTCGATTGCAGCGGTGTTGGCCAGAAAAATGTCTGGGCCGATCGCAACGGTCGGCCGATCGCGCCCCGCGCCGAGCTCACGCTGCAGTGCTGCGAGCAAGGCTCGTTCGTTCGGGCTTCGGCTCTCCAACAGCAGCTGCTCGATCTCACCCGCAGCGCTGCCGACGTAGGGCGCGAGCAGCGGATTCTGCTCTCCCGTCAGGCAGGTGATATTGAGGACACCCTCGAGGCGACGGGTGTGCGGATCGATGATCGGGTGGCCGTAGCAGCTGAGGCCGTGCAACTGCGCGAGAAAATGCTCGTCGCGGTGGACGGCCACCGCACGACGCAGTTCATAGGTGGTGGCGATCGAGTTGGTGCCGGTAGTCTCCTCGCGAAAAATGGTACCTTGCAACTCCTCTCCGATGAGTTCGACGATGCTTCGCACGCGTGCGCAGCCCCAACGCACCGCGACGATGCGGGCGTCGCGGTCGGCCAACAGCACGTAGTAGTCCGAGCCGTTCAGCGCTGCGGCCATCCGATCCAATACAGGCCCGGCGGCGCGCAGTAGCCGACTGGAGGAGTCGTAATCATCTGCCTTCAGCGCATCGAAAGTGCTCCACGGTGATAGCCCGCTCAGGCGTGACCGTTGCCATGAGTCCGCGATTATCCTGCGGGCGGGCTGCGGCGAACACACGATCGAACTACCGTCCAAGCACCGCTGACACGTGAGTCGCGTCATCGGTGCCGTCGGACCACGCTCCGCGACCTGATTGCGGGACCTCCTCTGTGACAGAGGATTTGTGTGGCAGCGATGCGGTCATATTGACTCCTTGAGAAAGCAATCGGCAGGTATCGCGCCGACGAGTTCATCGCGGATCTCGGCCGAGAATCGCAGCACAGGGCCCAGCGGCCGATGGTGGATTGCGGCTGCGACGATATTGCCGCTCACGTAACGCTCGAGAACTGTGACACCGTCGATCTGTATGCCGCCGAAAGCCGTTGCGCGCCAATGTAGGTACGTCGTCTTCGCGCGTTGCGCTTCGGCGGTGAACTCGAGGGATTCGTAGATGGAGCTTGCAGCGGCCAGGACTGCTGCGACGCTATGCTTGCCCTTGACCGGTTTCGCCAGAGTGGTCGCCTCCAAAACGATGTGGTCGGCGAACTGGTCGGCAAATTCGCTTCGTGACTGGGTTGCGAAACTGCGACGCCATCCGTCGGCGGTCGGCGCGTGCGTCATTAGATGATCCGAATCGGCAGAGACTCTGGCGGCCACCCGCAAGGCGAAACATTCATGTTCCGATCGCCTCTGGGGTCAGTACTACCCGGAAGCGGGCCTGGTTGGCCAGCATTCGCTGGTAGCCGTCGGCGGCTTTCTCCAATGGCAGGACCTCCACCATCGGCTTAATGCCTTGCAGTGCAGCGAAATTGAGGGCGTCCTGAAGGTCGTTCGAGTCGCCGACCGGATGGCCGCGCACGGTGCCCGAGATATTGATCAACTGTATCGGGTTGACCTGCACCGGGTCGGCCAAGAGAGCCAGCAGCAGCAGTTCACCGTGCAGTCCCAGCCCGCCGATCGCGGCGGAGATCGCCTCGGCATTGGTGGCGGTGGCAGCGATGACCCGCGCCCCACCCAGGCTCTGCAGTTCGCTGGCCACGTCGCTGACGACCGAGTCGATGCAGTGATGAGCGCCCAATTCGTCGGCGAGGCGGATTTTCTCGGGGCCGCGCGCGATCGCGACGGTGCGAAAACCCATCTTGACCGCGAACTGAACCCCGAGATGACCAAGGCCACCGATCCCGAGGATGGCGACCAGATCGCCGGGCCCAGCACCGGTGCGGCGCAGCGAATTGAACATGGTCAGTCCCGCGCATGCGAGCGGCGCGGCGTCAACCGCCGATAGTGCATCGGGAATACGGGCCAGTGCGTTCGCCGGCGCCACGACGTATTCGGCGAATCCGCCGGGAAACGTTGCGCCGGTGACCATGCCGGCCTCGCAGTGCACCAACTCGCCGCGCCGACAGCTGCGGCAGTGCTCGCAATAGCCGCCAGACGCGCCGATCGCCACCCGATCACCCTCGCGCCAACCCTGCACACCCTCGCCCAGACTGTCGATGCGTCCGGCGATCTCGTGACCGGGCGTGAGTGGGAATTGCAGACCCGGCCACTGGCCGTCGACGAAGATCGCATCGGAGTGGCAGATGCCGCAAGCCTCGACGGCGACCCGCACAGTGCCGGGTGCAGGATCGGCCAAGGTTCGATCGACGAGGGCCAGTTGTCCTCGCGCTGCGGTAACTTGGGCCGCGCGAAACGTTGTCATGATGCGCCTTTTCGAGTTCGGTGTGATGTCGGGTGGGTGGGAAATCAAGCAGGCTCTGTCCTCTCGTCACAATTTCTGTCTGCGAGTCTCTGGCAGTCTGGTACCGATGTCCAAGACCTGTTCGGTACCTCGCGATACCACAACGACATCGAGCGAGGCAGCCCTATGTGTGACGCAGACCTACCATCGACTTCCCGGGTCGACGAACTCGGCGCGCAGCCATTTCGCAGGGGGAGTGGATCCTGGCCCTCGCGCCAAGGATCTCCGCGGGGGCCGCAGGGAAATCAGTCGATGCTTAAGGAGACTGATGCGATGAGCCGGTGCGCGCCCCAAGCTCGGCTTCGATGCCGGCCGGTGCCAAAAGGAGACGTGGCAGAACGCAGGTATGTTTCGCGCTGGCGGTCACCAATCGCGCCGTACTAGCTGTCTACCGACCGCTGCTCGAGCCGCTTGGGCTCACCCATCCGCAATATTTAGTGATGCTGGCGTTGTGGGACAACGCCAAATCCGACGGGGAGCCTCTCTCGGTCAAGGACATAGCCGGACTGCTACAGATGGATTCGGCCACCCTCTCGCCGATGCTCAAACGCCTCCAGACGCAGGGTCTGCTCACCCGGTCGCGCAATGAGGCCGACGAACGCACCACCCACGTCGAACTCACCCCGGCGGGCCGCAATCTACGCAGGCGCGCGCTCAAGGTTCCCCCGGCGGTAGTTGCGCGGCTCGGCGTCGAACTTGCCGAGCTCGAGAATCTGCATGAGGTGCTCACTGGAATCAATGCCGCCGCACTCGCCGCCGGAGCGCTCGACGCGGAGCTGGATCGATGACGCCGGTGACGAACTCGTCAGGGGTGTTGGATCGACGAGGGCGCCGCCGCGATCGCTGACCTGTCATCGCGCTGATGCCGGGGGTGCTGGTGATACGTCATCTCTACAAGCCGGCCACCGCGGCCAGACTGGCCGACGGGATCGTCGCGTTCGCCAACGCCGGCTGACCAGCACGACCTAGAGTCGAACGACGCATATCCGCTTCGCCGTCGAACCGTTTGAGGAGCCGCTCATGAGTTCGTGGATGGTCAGCCAGATCCCTTCCGGGGCACTGCTTGTCGGCCTAATCGTGGTCATCGCAGGCGGAGCGGCGTCGATTCAGCGGTACGTCCGTCGGCGCTTCCCGCTCCTCAAAGGTGACGCGCACAACGACGGAACTAGGTTCACGTATGGCTTCATCGGGTTCTTTTATGCGTTCTTCATCGGATTCGTCGTCAACTCCCTGTGGGGTCAGAACAACGCCGCGGACGGCGACGCGCGCGCCGAAGGCGCAGCAGCGGTGCAAATGGCAAGAGACGCAGTGGTGTTCGATGTACCGGACCGAGACCGCATTCGGCAGAGTCTGCTGAAATATGAACAGGCTGCCATCGCTGAGTGGTCACAAGCCGAGAATGGTCCTTCGTTAGATGCTGACGCCGCCCTAGCCCACCTAGACAAGGTCTACGACGGGATAGCCGCAAAGACCGACGCGCAGAAGACTCTGCTCTCGACGTCCTTTTCCAACCTCGACAAGATCAGCCAGGCGCGCACCGTGCGACTACTCACCGCCCGCGAAGACGCCGGACTGCCTTGGTCACTCTGGGCGGTCATTTTCCTGACAAGCACCATGGTGCTTGGCATCGCGATCATCTACGGGGTCGAAAATCCCATCCTGCACTACCCGATGGTGGCGATCGTCGCCGTCATCGTCGCCACCAATCTCTCCCTCATCCTCCAACTGGCACACCCCTACGCCGGCGAAGTTTCGACAACCTCGCATCCTCTGCAAGAGGTAGTCGCTGTGCTGTCAGGGGACTAGGACGACCTTGCCGACATTCTCACGGGCAGCGAGGATTCGGTGTGCTTCCGGCGCGTCGGCGAACGGCACCGCCGCATGCACGACCGGAGCTGCCGTACCGTCCGATAACGCCGTCGACAGCGGTCCGATCCAGGGCTCGAGGGTGCCGCGGTCGTCCCACAGCCGCAGCATGTTGAGGCCGATGACGATCTTGGAGTCTTCCATCTGTTTGATCAGGTTGAATCCGCGCAACATCGCCAGCACCTGCGGGGCGGCGCGGCGCAGCGACCGCTTTTCGCCCTGCTGCATGGCTGAGAAGCCGTAGGCGACAAGCCGTCCGCCCGGGCGCAGCAAGCCCATCGAGCGCCGCAGCGAGGTACCACCGAGGGCGTCGAGCACGATGTCGTAGGGGCCCAGGCCTTTCCACCACCCGTTGCGGCGATAGTCGATGGCCTGGTCGACACCGAGTGCGGCGAGCTGAGCGTGCTTGCCCGGCGACGCGGTGCCGTGCACGACCGCCCCCGCGGCCTTGGCCAGCTGCACCGCGGCGATGCCGACGCCCCCGGCCGCGGCGTGCACCAGCACCTGCTCGCCCGCCTGAAGCGAACCGTAGCCGTGCAGTGCCGCCCACGCCGTCGCGTAGTTGACCGGGACCGCGGCGCCCTGCTCGAAGCTCATCGAGTCCGGCAGCGGGACAGTGTCATTGGCGCCGGCGTTGACGATCTCGGCGTAGCCGCCGAAACGCGTTCCGGCCAGCACCCGCTGGCCAACTCGCGCCGGATCGACGCCGTCGCCGACGGACTCGATCGTTCCGGCCACCTCGTAGCCGACGACGCTGGGCACCTTGGGCGCATCTGGGTACAGCCCGACGCGAGCGAGATGGTCGGCGAAGTTCACGCCTGCTGCACGCACCGAGATGCGAACCTGGCCCGCCGCCGGTGGCGGCGGGTCGGGACGATACTGCACCGTGAGCACTGACGGGGGGCCGTGCTTGGTGATGACAACCGCACGCACGACTACACGTGACTTGCTACGAAAGCTGCGGCCTGAGCCGGCATCCCGGAATTCGGATACGAAAGGTGCACGGGGGATGACAGCTCGTCGTGCGTCGGCACCGTATAGAGCGCGCCAGCAGTGCAGACCGGGTCGCCTTCTGCGCACAAGTCAATGGACTTGGCCCCGTACCAAGGACTGAGCGTAGTCACCGGCGCCCCCAGGTATCGGTCCGTCGGATTCCCGAAGAAGGCCAGCGCGGCAACGTGATCGGCGACGTCCCGAGGAAGCGACACCGGGACAAATCCGGATACCGGCAATTGGGCGATGGTGATCAGATCGATCACGGCCGCGCCCTGGGAATATCCGCCGAGCACCAGCTTGCTGTTGGGGCAGCTGGCAGCCATCGATTCGACGTGAGCGTTGGCATCCACCGCGCCGACGTTCGCCGATGGAGCGAGGTCGTCCGAGGCCGGGTAGTTGACCGGATACACAGCGACGGACCGACCACCGACCTGCGTGCGCAGTGCATCGATGAATTTCTGACCGACCACCCCGACTCCCGGCGGCTCATCAGTGGCACGGGCGAATGTCACCTCGATGTCGGGGCAGGTGGCCGCAGAGGCGGGAAAGAGTGGTGCGCTCAGCAGTGCCGAGCAGGCCGTTACGACTACGGCCGCCAAACAATGGGCGATCTTTCGGGCGCTCACCCGCCCATGCTTACACATCTGAGACGCGGAAGGAACGCCCATGTCAGTCAGCTCGGCGGCGCAAAAAACTCAAGCGCGATGCCGTCCGGATCGCGGAAACTCAAACCCGAGCCGTAGGGGGCATCGACGATTCCGCCGTGCTGAATGCGCAGCTCACCGAGCCGCTCCATCCAGGTCTCCAGTGCGGCACGGTCCGCGCAGCCGAAGCCGACATGATCCAGGCCCACCCGGAACTCGCTGAAGCGCTCGTCGGGCGCCGGGTGCTCATGCTGGTGGATACCGAGCAGGGTGCCGCCGTCGAGAATCCACACCAGATGCCGGAATCCAGCGGCGGTGTGTTCGTCGACCACGGGGTCGACGCCGAACAGCCGGCGGTACCACGGGCCGCTGACGGCCATGTCGCGGACGGTCAGCGCGACGTGGTTGAGTGCAGGAAATGCCATGACTCTGTTTCCTCTCTGGCGAGTGTGCGCCGGTGGGCGAGCGGGCAGGCCATCCAAGTGTGACCCAGATCGCATCGGCAGTCGGAGGGTGGCGAGCGCCACATTTACTTCGTCTGACTAATTAGTCATGCTTGGTACATGACTTCGCAGCTGACTCCCGAGCGCACCGACACCGACGTTCTGCCCAAGGACTTCGACGCCCACACCGGCCCGCTCTATCTGCAGCCGTGGTTCTGGCTGGCAGTTGTGGGTGTTATCGGCATGATAGCGATGACCGTCGTCATCTAGGGCTTAAACGATCCGCCAGCCCATTCGGGCGCGAAACCGCAGGTCCCACAGGTAGAGCCGGTAGCCGAGAATCCACGCACGATGTGGAATGACCCAATCGGCAACCCGTAATCCGGCCAGTAACCACTGAAACCGGCGCTGCTGGGATTCTGACCAGTCCAAGCACATCAACGCGCGGAACTCCGGCGGCAGAAAACCCGTCGTCGCGAAGAGATTGAACGGTCCGGCCAGCGCCGGCAACGGCCACGGCAGAAACGCCACCGCCGCCACCCCGTGCAGGTGTTCTCGGACCGCGGGATCGATGCGCAGGTCTTCCAGTGACCGCTTCCAGTAGTCGTCGAACGCGACGCGGTCCGGCGGCCACATCGCGTCGCAAACTTGAAGTGTGGTGCCCAGTCGCTTGCCGTCCTGATAGACCGCGTCCGCGCTCGCATCGTCGAGCGGGCCATGCAAGAACTCGTGCTGATCGATGAAATAGCGATACAGGCAGGCGGCCACCCACAGC
>NZ_DATNJW010000121.1:0-15666 GCF_035603715.1 Mycobacterium sp.
CCCAGCCCCGCCTCGGGCAGGAGCGACTGCGCTGACGCACTCAGCGCACGGATGGCGCCGGCCTGATCAACGACGAGAGTGGGGCAAGCGACGTAGGTCCACAGCGACTGGTGGTCGGTCTCAACCCGAACCGGAGCCGCATCCTGCATAACCAAATCGACCTAAAACTGTCGCGCCTACTTAACTATCGTTAGCGAGGAGCTTACGCATATCGCTTGTCGCGGCGGAAGTCTCAGTTTTGCTACGCCCCGATCTTGATATTCCGGATCTGTAATCGGGCCGCACTCGCTACGGTCAACAGTACATACGACGGAGGTGTTATGACGGGTCAGATCCCATTGGTCGACTATTTGGTACTCGATGACGGCGATCCCCACCTCGTCGCGCAGGAATGCACAAACTGCAGCGCCCGATTCTTCGATCGGCGCAACGCCTGTGCCAGTTGTTTCGCGTCCGAATTCTCACCCGTTGCAGTTGCGACCGAGGGCACGCTGCGAGCGTTCACCATCGTCACGTTTGCCGCACCCGGCATTCCCACCCCGTTCGTCGCGTCGGTGGTCGACTGCGACGGCACCCAGGTGCGCGCCAATTTGGTCAATGTCGAACCCGATCCTGAGCACGTCCACGACGGGATGAAAGTGCGGCTGGCCACTTATTCGATCGGCACCGACTCGGCAGGCACCGAGGCGATCGGCTTCGGCTTCGAACCCGCGACCTGACGATCCACTTCACGAAGGAGTAGTCATATGAGCGCCAGCGACGACATCTGGATTCTCGGAATCCGGATGACCAAATTCGGCAAGCACCCCGACAAAGACACCGTTGATCTGGCGGCCGAGGCCGCGACCGGCGCGCTGGCCGACGCGGGCGTGACGATGGCCGATATCGGCGTCATCGCCGCCGGAAACCTGATGGCCGCGAACGCTGGAATCGGACAGCAGCTGCAAAAACAAATCGGTCAGACCGGCATCCCGGTCTACAACGTCGCCAACGCGTGCGCGACGGGAGCCACCGCGCTTCGGACCGCGATCATGGCCGTCAAGGCCGGTGAGGTGAAGTACGGATTGGCAGTCGGCGTCGAGAAGCTTTCCGGGGCCGGCCTACTCGGCGGTGCCGGCACGAAGAAGAAGGATGCTGACGTCTGGACGCCGCGCGGCCGCTACGGGGCCGTTGCGCCGGTCGACGGGCGAATCGGCACCGAGGCCATGCCGGGTGTGTTCGCCCAGATCGGCACCGAATACGGCCACAAGTACGGCGGCACCAGCTTCGAGTTGTTCGCCAAGATCAGCGAGAAGAACCACGCCCACTCGACGCTGAATCCGCTGGCCGCCTACCAGAAGAAGTTCACCCTCGAGCAGATCATGAACGACGTCATGATCGCCTACCCGAACACCCGGCCGATGTGCTCGGCCAACTGCGACGGTGCCGCGGCCGCGGTCGTGTGCAACGGCGAGACGTTGAAGTCGCTGGCCTTGCAGCAGCGCAAGCGCGCGGTGAAAGTCTCGGCGTCGATTCTGACCACCGATCCGTTCGAGGATGGTTGCCAGGTCTTGCCGAACGTCAACACGCTGACCCGAAACGCCGCCGCGACCGCCTACGAGCAGGCCGGTATCGGCCCGAGCGACCTCGACCTGGTCGAGTTGCACGACTGTTTCGCGACCGCGGAGTTGGTGCACTACGACAACTTGATGCTATGTGAAAAAGGCGGAGCCGCAGACTTTTTCAACACGGGTGCGACGTGGCGGGACGGTTCGACGCCGGTGAACGTGTCTGGTGGCCTGCAGTCCAAGGGGCATCCCATCGCGGCCACCGGCATCGCCAACATCTGGGAGATCTGCCACCATCTTCGCGGCGAAGCCGGCGACCGGCAGATCGAGAACGCGAAGGTCGGACTGGCCCACGTGATCGGCTTGGGCTCGGCGTGCGGCGTCCACGTCCTGGAAAAGTCGGCCGCCTGAAGCGATTTGGGCTTACGTCAGTGAATGCGTGCGCTGCCGCCGAGGCCGATCTCGAGGACGCTGCCGGTGATGACCCCTGGGTCGGTCACCAGGTACAGCACGCCGCGGCTGACGTCCTCGGGCTGTAACCATGGCTGAGGGATCGGATTGGCTCTCATCATCCGTCGCACGAGTTCGTCCGGGATGTCGTCGGCGCCGGTGGGTTGCACCATCGGTGTCTGGGTTGTGGTGGGGCAGACGACATTGACCGTGATTCCCTCTTTTGCGACCTCCAGGGCAACGGACTTCGCCAGGCCGATGACACCCCACTTCGTCGCGTTGTAGGCGGCCAGGTCCGGGATCCCCATCCGGCCGCCCATCGACGAGGTTACGACGATCCGGCCGAACTTCTGTTGCCGCATCACCGGGATGGCTGCGCGCAGGGTGTGGAATGCGCCGGTCAGATTGGTGTCGACGAGTTGCTGCCAGATCGCGTCGCTGACCTCGTCCAAGGGCCCGGTGCTGACGACTCCGGCGTTGGCCACCACGATGTCGAGGCTGCCGAGGTCGGCGACGGTCTGCTTGACTGCGGCGTTCACCGCGGCCGCATCCCGCACGTCCACGGTCAAAGGCATGCAGCGCCGGCCCAGCTCGTCGACCAGCTTTGCCGTCTCGCGTAAGTCGTCCTCGGTGCCTAATGGGTAGGTCAGGTCCGCCATCGCGGCGGGAGCATCGGCGAGCACGATGTCGGCTCCCTCGGCGGCCAACGCCAACGCGTGTGCGCGGCCCTGCCCGCGAGCTCCACCGGTGATCAAGGCAACGCGTCCGTCCAAAGCACCCATAGCGGACGAAGTTACCAGTCGGGTAATCGCTTGCCGCGGGCTTTGTTTCGCAGTGCCCTAGAACAGCGTCGGCAGGATCTCGACCAGGAAGTTGCCGCCGGTAGCTCCGGGGAACGTGTCAAAGCCGTCGCCGAAGACGGCAGCGAGATCGAAATTACCGGGAATGTCGAAGCCTTCGCCGGCGACGGCAGTGCTGCCCAGGGTGCCGAAGGGGTCGAAGACGGTGGCGATGTTGTCGTTTCCGACCACAGCAGGGTCAAATCCTCCGCCGGAGAACGCATAGCTGTTGTCACCGACGACATTGGCAATATTGCCGTCGCCAAAGCCCGCGTAGGCGAAATGTCCATTAGAGCCGTCCGCGACGTCGATGTTGCCGAAGTAGCTCCCGCTGTTGTAGTCGCCGCCAAGAGCTTCGGCGCCCTGGAAGGACCCGCTGCTGTTGTTGCCGAAGTCGATGGCGAAGTCATGGTTGCCGTCGTCGCCCAGCCCGGCCAGGCCACCCGCACCGGCGTGGGCGCCGTCGCCGAAGGTGCCGGAAGCGTTGTTGCCGATGTCGATGGCGGTGTTGAAGCTGCCACCCCCGGTGCCGCCCTCATTACCGAGAAGACTGCCCGCGCCGGCGTAGGCGCCGTTGAGATTACCGACGCTGACGGCGTCGCCGTTGTTGCCGATGTCGATGGCGCTGTTGAAGTTGTCACCGGTCGAGCCGGCGGCCCCGCCCGCCGCAGCCTCAGCGTTGGTGCCGTCGGCCAGGGCGTAGTTGCCAGTGCCGCCCTCGGCCGTGGCGCTGGCGCCGTCGCCGTACGCGATCGCCAGCCCGTACTCCCCGCTTACCGTCGTCGCGGACGCGTTGCCGTCTTGGAGCAGCGACATGCCGTCGAATGAGATGGCCAGGTTCAGACCTGACGGGTCCGCGGCGGGGAGAGCCCCGGTGAGAAGGCCATCGATCGACGACAACCAGTCCGAAGACGAGTCCGCCGCAGCGACCGGATTGTGGGCCCACGCGGCCCCGATGCCTAACCCCACTGCCAGCATGCCCAGCCGAGCAAAACGAGTTTTGACCATGCGCCTTCCTCTCCCGCACCTGGCGGGCAGACGCCTGCCAGCATTTCGAGCGTGCCTGGGGGAGCTGTCATGCGCATCGGGCAATTGCCCCATTTTTCGCGATTTATTGGCTCGCCGTGGACGGGCCGAGTTGCTCCGACATCAGTGCCGTGCGGTTTACGTCGATGTAGCGTCACCACATGGCTGAAGGTCGTCTCGCCGATCCGGATTGTTCGATGGCAACCGACCCTCGGTCGGACCCGCGAATGGTCGAGGCGTTGGCGCAGTTCGGGCTCGACGCCAACATGCCCGTCGTGCCACTCACCATCGATGCGCCGCTGCAGGAACGCCTGACGTATGCGGAGATGTGCGAGGCGGGCATTGGTGCCGTGCTCGACGCCTTCGCGTCCGGCGTTCCCGACGCGGACGGCGTCACCACCACGACGACGACGATCACGGGTGAGGACGGCAACGACGTCACGCTGTACATCAGTCACCCGGACGCCGACGGTCCGCTGCCGGCGCTGGTGCATCTTCACGGTGGCGGCATGGCCATCGCCAGCGCCGCCGACACGATGTACTCGCGAATTCGGGAGTATCTGGCGGGAACCGGCCTTGTCGTCGTCGGCGTCGAATTCCGCAACTCCGGGGGAAAGCTTGGCCCACATACGTTTCCGGCCGGATTGAACGACTGCGCGTCGGGCGTGCGATGGGTCGCGGCGCATCGCGCCGAACTTGGCGTAAGCCACCTGATTGTCTGCGGTGAGTCGGGCGGCGGCAATCTCACTCTCACGGTGGGGCACAAGGCAAAGCGCGAAGGCTGGTTACACGAGATAGCCGGGTTCTACGCTCAATGCCCTTACATCTCCAACCGGTGGCACGAGGTTCCCGACGAGCTGCCGTCGCTGCGTGAGTGCGATGGCTACTTCATCAACCTTCAGCAGGCCGAGCTCCTCGGCTCGATCTACGACCCCGACGGTGCGCACTCGAATGACCCCACGTGTTTTGCCGGTGCCGCATCCGACGACGACCTGAGCGGTCTACCCCCGCATGTGATTTCGGTGAATGAGCTCGATCCGATGCGCGATGAAGGCTTGGACTACTACCGTCGTCTGGTGCGCGCGGGTGTACCTGCCGTGGGCAGAGTCGTCGCGGGTACGTGTCACGGCGGCGACATGTTGTTGGCGGGCGCGATGCCCGACGTGTTCGCCGCCAGCGTCCGCGATCTCAGCGGTTTCGCGAAGGGTCTCGGCTAGACCGGACCGATTCCCGGAGCCATCTCGTTGTCAGACTTCGCGCCTCGGTTCATTGCCAGGGTGGTCTCTCGGATTTGGTTGAGCCCGATAGATTTTCGGTGCGTTGGTTGGCGATTGCTGTCCGGGACGCTGGGGCGGTGGGGCGATTGGGCGCTGCCTGGGGTCGTCGGATCGGAAGATCCGGGGCGCCCGAGTTGATAGCTGTTGTGTCGCATCCTCACGTCCGGCGCCGACGTTTATCCGGCGCGTGGGCTGCTCCGTTGGACGATGGATCCGCGGCGGGGGAGTTGGCTGTTGCCGCGGCCGCGCCGACGGTTCGGCTGTGCCGTGGGTGCGGAGTCGCGTTGTCTCAGCATCCACGCCCTCAGACCGGATCCGCTTGTCCCCCTTGGCTTTAGCGGGTGAGCGACGTTGTACGAAGCGCGCGGTGATGATGGCTACGACGAGGATGCACAAGGCTAGTCCGCTGAGCACGGCATCGAAGGTGCTGGTGATCTGCTGGGCGAGATTGTTTCCGTAGACCGGGCTGCCGGCCCCGGCGGGCGTACCTGCAATTCGGGGCGCCAAGGCGATGCCCAACACGATGCGGGAAACGCTGAGCACGAGGAGAACTCCGCACAGGGATGAGATGACGGCGACTGGGAGAGAACGGCTGACCAGGTTTCTGCGAAGCCAAATCGCCAGCGCCGCGGTCACTACGTCGAAGATGGCCATCGCCGCGCTGTCGTACGCCGAGCGGGACAGATGCAAAACGGCGGCAACGATGATGTCGGTTGCTCTCATCAGTACGGAAGCAAGACACCAAACAGCGATCAGTAGCAAGCCTTTTCGTGCGGCTACTCGCCAGACACCTCGGTCGATCTGCTGGTTGGTCGCCACGCTGAGCAGGGTCAGCGGCGCGAATATGGCTGCGGCCGCAACCCACGCCAGATAGCCCTCGAATCCCACCCCGGCCGTCGACGTGTTCTGCGCGATGCCATGAAATCCGTCGATCTCGCGGCCAACGGGAAGAACCCAGACGACAACCCCGGCGGCAAGCGTGGAGGCTCCAAGCGCTATGGTCGCCAGCCGAGCCGACCTGCTGCCGCTCTGCAGAATCCACCTGGCTGCCACGACGACGGGGATCAACGCCACGATGCCGTACACCGCGGCCGTCGCAATGATCGCTGCACCCTGTTTGCCGAAGCCAGATGAGCCCGTCGAGCTCGGCAGGGCGGCTTTTGTCCGCCAGAACAGGTTGAACAAAACACTCAGCGCCGCAAGGGCTATGGATGTGTAGCCCACGATTCGTGCCGACAGCTGCCACTTTCGAAGGCTGTCGTCGTCGGTGGCCGCGCCGGTGATCGTAGGCTGTGCACTCACTAATGCGCCGCTGATCCCGAGCCATGCACCAGGGCCCACACCGCCCGGCACATTGCCGCTGCCGCCGTATCGCACGGTCTGCACGACGTCGAAACCGACGAAGCCCGCCACCAGCAACACGTATGGCGCGTTGAGCGCCACTCGGAGTCGACCGGCGAGGATATTGCCCGGGCGTGAGCCGATCACATAGGTCACCGCGATAGCTGCCAGCGAAAGCACGGTCACCACAGCCAGCAGCGCAAACAATGCGCCGCTGCTATTCGGGATGCCGATGCCGAAGTACAGGTTCCATGGGAAGAGGGGCGCGATGAGCAAGAGCACACCGGCCACCACGTCGCGACCGAGATTCCACCGCTTGGCCGAGGGCTCGTTCGGAGCGGGGTGTCTCGGGGGCGGCGGTGCGCCCCGCCCAGCTGAGAGACGTTGGGTGGCGAAATCCTGGGTGGCCGGGTCATCGTGTCGTTGGCTCACGAGATCTCCCTGGAATGTGAGACTGCGGTTCGGCACCGTTTTGGTTGCGCCGAGTTAACACCCTGCTCGGTAAATTGCGCGGCTCGTCTGTGACGGTATCCGCTGCGCGACGATCCGGCACGAAGTTGTACTGGCTAATTCGGCACGCAGTTGAGGCGGAGCGCAATCTGCCAAATACGCTGGCATTCTCCCGCGGATGACTGATAATCGCCGAGGTATAGGCGAACACTCGGCATTCTTGCCCTGTTACATCGTGAGTGACCGGCGAACGCGCCGATGCGGCAGCAGTTGAGAGGAGGTCCGCGGTGGACCTGGCTCTAGGGGTCGCAGTCGACGGTCCGGTTGCCCGCTTGGCCCTCATCGAAACGGGTAACGGTGCCCATGGGGTCATCGACGAGTCGGTCGTCGATCTCGCGGAGGATCCGATCGCGAGACTGACCGAGACGGTGGTCGGTACAAGTCGGTCGCTGGCAGACCAATATCACCGGCTGGTCGCCACCCGGCTGTGCTGGTCGGATCAGGCCCGAGCCAATCAGCTGAGGCAGGCGTTGGACGACTCCGGCGTTCACAACGTCGTGGTGATGTCAGAGTCTGAGGCGGCAACGGCGATGTCTTCTCTGCCGCTGGCGGTGCCGGGCGATCCCGACTTCGCGATCGCCCGCGGCGCAGCATTAGACGCGGCGACGGGCCGGCTTTCCTACCCCGCCGGCGACGCCACCGCGTTGGCACCTGTGGCGCCGACCGGCCGGTTTTCCTCGCCGACCGGCGACCCAACTATGGCGTCATCTGCACCGCCGATGACCGAAGCGTTCACGGGCGACGAGGTCGCGACGAGGGCCGCGGCTTCGGAATCGCAGTTGGCGTACTCGATGGAGGACGACGACTCCGAACTGCTCCCGATGGAATACGGCGGCGATGATGACGAGGAATTAGACGCTGCCGCAGTGCCAGCCGGCCGAGCCTTGCTGGTGGGCAGCGCGGCCGGTGGAATGCTGGTCGCCGGAATTGCGGCGTTGGCCGTCGCAGTGACTATCGGCGTCCGCCCGACTGCCGCGACGCACCCGCAACCGCCGCCGCCGGCGCAGCAGAAGTCGGTTCCGGGCAACTTCGTACCTGCCTTGCCGGCGCCGAACGTGCAGCCCGCGCAGGATGTGCAGGCACCATCAGAGCCGGCTCCGGATGCCGTTGTCCCCCAGAGTGGTCCGGGACCTGCGATTGGAGGTGGTGGCGGAGCGGATCAGGCGCCACCGCCGGCACCCCCGCCCGACGCCGGGCCCGGTGTTGCGCCGCCACCTGCGCCCGGGGTGATCCCCATTCCGATCCCCGTCCCCATTCCGATCCCGTTTCCGCACCAACACCCGCACCCGAACACGACTGGCGGTACTACGACGGGTGGTACGACGGGTGGAACCACCGCGGGTACCACGGGCGGGACTACGACGGGTGGGACCACTTCGGGTACGACGGGTGGGACAACGACGGGTGGGGGGACGACCGGCGGTGCGACGAACGGTGGGGGGACGACCGGCGGTGTGACGAACGGTGGTGGGTCGCCCGGCAGTGGGTCGTCGAGCGGGTCGTCCAGCGGTGGGTCGCCCGGCAGTGGGTCGTCCAGCGGTGGCAAGGGCGGCCCTCCGCAGAAGTGCGGGAGCACCCCATCGAACAAATGCCACTAGCCCAGCTGACCGGGCCGCCGCGTTGCCTCTCACCTAGTCGTCGGCGGTAGTCCGTGCGCCACTTGGATTTTTGGCTCGAAATTCGGCGACGACTCCGTCGTCTCCGGCGAAGTCCGAATTCTCGGTCTGATTCCCGGATTTCGGGCTAGGTCGCGCAAGTGCCGCCACTAGCTTGCTAGCCATACCTTTAGCGCTACGCGGAAGACGCTCCACTATTTCGGGTGGGACGAACGCGAGGTAGAGGACGAAAACGGCCAGGGTGAAAAATCCAACGGTGATGGTGATCATGATCATCGTGTGCATCACCACGCCCGCGGTCAGGACCCATGGCCGTAATCGCTTGTTCCACACCAAAATCCCAATTGACAGCTCGATGGCGAGCGTGCCCCAGGTGACGGCGTTCATCAGCAGTGCGCTGTTCGTAAACCAGTACGGCGTGGGCAGCAGCAGCATGTCCGGCAGTCGCAGAGCGTAGGACACGGCTGTCCCCTGCGGCCACGCGTTGCCATTCAGCTTGGCCTGTGCCGACGCGAGATAGATCAACGACAGCTGCACTTGCATCAACCGCACCGGCCATTGCGGGCGCTGCTGCGCCGACCAGAACTTGCCGGCGCTGCGTACTTGGTCGAGCGAAAGTGCCGCGCCGCAAGGGGATATCGCAAGAAACAAGGCCTCAATGCGCACCGCGAGATCGCCGGAATTGAATACCGACACGTCGCGGTGCTCGAACGACACGATCAGCACGAACACCGCCAGAGCGGCCAGTCGGCTGTGCCAGCCGATCGTCAGCGCGACCGAAGACACCAGCAGCAGGATCCATCCGATAAGCAGCATATGGTCACTGGTCCAGATCGCGAAAACACTCCACTGATAGGCACTCTCAGGCTGTTGTGGCTCGACTCCGTGCCGCCCGAACAGCGCATACAAATCAGGGAGCAGGGAGGCCGCCCAGCCGATCGCCACCACTCCGAACGCCATCCTGATTAGGCCAAGGGTGTATGCGGGCTGCGGTCGAAACCAAAACGTCCGCCAGGTCGTCACCGCGGTCGCCGGCCAACGTCGCTGGCGGCTTGTTGGCTCGGTCATTGCCCGCCGGTCAAGATTTCGTCGTACAGGATTTCCTCTGCGACCGTGCGGGGGCTGTCGGCGCCCGGGGCCGGGAGTAACTCGGTGCGTAAAACCATTTGAACCCGTGCGGCGTGTTCGGAACCTTCGGTGACCTGATGAATTACCCAGTGCGCCGTATCATCTCGGATCGCCGGCACCCGCACGAGATTCTCCTTCAACTTTTGCCAGTGACACCAGGCGAACGCTCCCACCACCCGGTCGCCGCGCGGAGGGGTCCACACCCGCTGGACGCCATTGGTCATGGTGACACGCACCTCGACCAATTCCAGACGCCCAAGCGGTTCCGGGGCGTACATCCGCCAGTCCTGCTCCAACCCCGTCGCCACAGCGACCGGTTGCAGCACCGGTACGAGCCGTCGCTTGAATTCGGCGTCAGGCATGCTCCACACCACGCCGATCGTCAGCGCCAGCACGACCACGACGCTGATCGAGCACTCGCCGACTCGCGAGTGCTCGAATCGTTGCCCGATCGTCGACAGACTCCTGCGGTTCAGTGCAAGCCTCCTTCAGTCTGTCGGCCGATGATCAAAGAATCGTAGAAGCCGAGATGCAAATAAAAAGACGTTCAGCCGCCGAACCACCGGGCCAGCTCGTAGCGATCCACCCTGCCGAGCATTGCTGCCTGGACGTCCGACATCAGCGAGCGCTGCGCCGACCGCCGGCCGATTAGTGGGCGCGACAACGACGCAGACTCATCGGGGCACGCGTCGAGCGACGAAGTACTCGTGCCGTCGGGCGTTGTCGACGGTATAGCCGATCGCCCTGGTGACGCCCTCACTGTCGTAGTCCAGCCAACGCTCCGTGCGTTGGCGCTCAAATTCGCTCCAGGACGCGACGGTGAACCGCTCGAGGAAGATGTCGGGCTCTCCGACGCTGTGATACAGCCGCCAACTGTGGCCACCCGTCCGTAACCGTGACCGCCTGACACTGCCCATCGACTGGACGAACTTTTCGTAGTTCTCGGTCGACACCCGGTACCGGACCGTAACCAATACCGGTCCGTCCTGAGGGCATGGCTCAAACATGAGCGTCGGCGTCGGCCACGCACTCGAAACCTCGACGCTTATCTTGCCGGTGGACGCCCGCAACGGCAGCACGGCGACGCTGAGCACAACAACGCCCAGCGCGGCCGCCGACCCGAGCAGCGCAACGTCGAGTCCAGCCCGGGTGGCGAGGGCGCCCCAGGCATACGCGCCGATCGCCTGAGATCCGGTGGCGACCAACAGATACACCGACAAACCGCGGGCCCGAACCCAGCGCGGCAACGTCAGCTGGGCCGCCGCGTTCAACGTGGTCAGCGTGATCAGCCAGGCCATCCCCGCGATCACCAGGAAGGGTATAGCGGCAGCGAACGAAAGCCACGCGACTGCCAGTATTGCCAGACCGTAGGCGGCGGCGGACGCCGCCAGCTGTAGGTTGTCGGACAGTTTCAGCCGTATTAGCCCGGCGATCGCCACGGCGAGTACAGCACCCAAACCCACGGCCGCCACCGCCACGCCATAGCCGCTGGCACCGAGGTGCCATCTGCGGGCGGCGACCACCGGCAGCAGCGCCAAGAGGGCCGAGGCGGGAAACAGGAAAAGCGCTGCGTGCAAAAGGATCCTGCGAAATATCGGAGCGTGGTTGACGAACAGCAGTCCGGTGAGGATGGCCTGGCCGAACTGTTCTCGTTCGAGTGGTGCGATTTGCTTGGGTCGTTTCCACACCAGCAGGGCAGCGATGATTCCGGCGAACGAAATCGCGTTGATGGCGAAGACCGCCGCGGGACCGGCCAATGCCAGGATCACGCCGCCGATCGCCGGTCCGATCGCGCGGGAGGCATTTCCCGAGACGCTGCCCAAGGTCGAGACGGCCGGTATCTGCTCGCGTGGGACCACCTCGGGCTGAATCGCCTGCCAGGCCGGGGCCGCCAGTGCGGAGGCGCAGCCGATGGCCACGGTGAACATCAACAGTGCTGTCGGGCTGACCCGATCGAGGTAAGTCAGCACGGCCAGGGCCAGCGCAACCAGCACCGCATACGTCTGCAGAACGATCAGTAACCGGCGCCGGTCGAACAGATCGGCCAGCACACCGGCGAACAACGCGAAAATCAGCGTCGGCCCAAGGCTCGCCGTCTGGACCAGTGCGACGATGACGTCACTGCTGTGCTTTTCCACCAAAAACCATTGGGCCGCCACATTTTGCATCCACGTACCGATGTTGGAGACAAACGACGCGAAGAACAGGTTGCGATAAATAGGGTTGTGTAACGGAGCCCACGGCGATGGCTGTTCGGCGTCGGCGTGCTCCTGAATCTGAGTCACGGCCGAACTCTAAGACAGGCGGACCCGGCGCGCCGCACAGATGATCACCCTGACAATGCCCTTGTAACGATGCTCCACGCTGCCTGTTACGGCCGGCAACGCGATCGCGGCATATCCAAGTTCAGCGTCGGCACGTCGGGCACCCGCTGTTAAACGAAACTACTACCTGCGTTCACCTTTGCGAGGCTGGTGTTAACTTTGAATCATATTGTGGTCACAGAGGATTCGGCGATAGCCTGTGTCTATGACTGAGACCAGCACAATCATGATTGACGGCGGCGGAGCCGGCGGCGGACGCATCCTTGGTGGCGGCGCCGGCGGCGGACGCATCCTTGGTGGCGGTGCCGGCGGTGGACGCGGCGGCGGTGCCGGCGGTGGCCGCGGCGGCGGTGCCGGCGGCGGTCGCTAGGGCTAGAAGCCCTTCTCCCTTACGAGTGCGCCCCTTTGGTCCCCACCGCGGGACCATGGGGCGCTCTGTTTCCGCGGCGCTTAGCCCGCGCGCGGATCGATCGAGACGCTAGATCGCCGTGTCGTAGGCCAGCGCGTTCTGCTGTTTGGTGTGGCATTCTGCGTGGGTGTCCACGGCGGCTGCTCCTTCGGGGGTCGTGACGTTTTTGTTCACCGACGTGGAGGGTTCGACCCGTCGGTGGGAGGCCGACGCAGGCTGCCCTCTCGTTTGCGCTCTACGCCTACGGTTATGCGTTCGGCGAGGCTGATCCCGCCGCGGCGATGGACGCCCAGCGCCGCGGTTTGCTGATCGCCCAGGAAAGCGGCAACCGCAATACCGAAACACGCATCGCGGGCAGTCTGGCCCGCCTCGAGGCCGAGTACGGCGACCCACTGGCCGCGCTCGACTATGTCGCACTTGCGGTCCGGAATTTCCACGACGCGGGCAACACGACCATGATCCGTTTCCCGCTGACGGTCCTCGCTGCCCTTTTCGACAGGCTCGGACGAGTTGAACCAGCGGCCACCATCGCTGGCTTCGCCTTCAGTCCCCTCACCGCGACAGCGAACCCCGAGCTCACCACCGCCATCACCGATCTGCGCGATGTCCTCGGCGACCACACCTACGAATCGCTCGCCCGTAAGGGCGAGGCGATGACCACCGCCGCCATGGCGAGGTACGCCTACGACCAAATCGACCAGGCCCGAACAGAACTCGAAGACCGTGATTGAGTTGCGCGAGTCGCGTGTCCAACGCGAGAGCGGCGCAGCGTGTTCTCAATCGCCTTGGTAACGAGAGCGACCCGGTTAAACCGTCAACGCGTCCGGTGCCGGATCGCCCCACTTCTTCCGGATCGCGCCCCAGGGGTCGGCGTAACGACCGGGTGCCTGAAAGTATGGCGCTTGGCGCCGCATGAGTACGCGCAACGCCGGCGCCGCGATGCGCAGCGGGCGCGACTTCCAGCCCACTCTGGCGCGAATCTCGGCGTATGCGGCCGCGCTGGAGTGGCGCTGAAAAGACAGGGCTTGCTGTGCGCGCGCCGTGTCGAACCAACCCAACGGGTACCAGTCCGCGTCGCTGTCCGGGTTACCCGGTCGGCCCGGAAACATCGCTGCGGCGAGTCCCATCGCCTCGGCGTTCTCGCACGCTAATTCGCCCCATACCCGCTTATGGGTGTCGTCTCCGCCAATCATGAAAACTTCCCGCACCGCGTCGGTCGTGATCGCTGCCGCGAACGCCGCCGCGACGTCGCGAGGGTCGACGGTGTGGACTCGGGTGTCCTCAGGTACCAACGCCCGGAAATAGAACGCATCGGTATTCCGGAAGTGGGCAAGTTGATCAAGCGCAATGACGCTGCAGAGCCGAAGGATCGACCACTCCAAACCCGATGACCGCACAATGTCCTCGGCCAAGGCCTTGTGACAGCCGTACAGGTCGACCGGCGCCAGCGGTGAGTCGGGTGTCACCGGATTGGTGACCCGGTGTGGGTTCCGGATACCGTGCACAGCCCCGGTGGATGCGTGCACGAAACGAGGGGGCGACGGCTGTTCCGTCGCGGCATGCACCAGGGCGGCGGTGGCGTCGACGTTGACGGCACGAGCAAAGGTGCGATCGGTGTAACACCGTGGCGGGACAACCGCGGCCAAGTGAACTATCACCGACGGCGACAAATCGTCGACGAGGGCTTTGACCTGATCGGGTTGGGTCAGATCGACGGGGCGGACATCCACACCGACCGGGGGTGAGGGTGTCACGGTCTTGTGCGTCGTGACGACGACCTGAAACTTGTCAGCGACGAGCCGCTCCACCACCGCCCTGCCAACCCGGCCATACCCGCCTGTCACGAGAACACGAGTCACGATGCGCCCCTATTCGGCTGCACGGGAAGGCTTGCGGGAAATCTAGCCCGAAACAGCGGCTTTCACCGAAGGATCGGACATCATGGCACCTGGCGTTGGCGCTGCTCAATCGTGGAGCCGATGACGGGAATCGAACCCGCGTATTCAGCTTGGGAAGCTGATGTTCTGCCATTGAACTACATCGGCGATGTTGCTTGGGAAGGCTAGCACCCACCGTCACGGAGCCGAGCGGATACGCGCGTCGCTCTCCGCGCGTGACCTCGGGGCCGAAATCGCCGCCGGCCGATCGGGGATAGCGCGCGAAGGGGCGATCAGTTAGGTGCTTCTCGTTTGATGAGAAGAAGAAGTTCGGGAGCCTATGGGGCTAAGACAATGTGGCCTTCCGGGAGTCGCGGTGCAGGTTCCGCTGGGACATCCCCGCTACTACTTCCACCGCCGTTGAGCCCACCGCCGGTGCCCCCATCACCCGCGCCTCCCTGACTTCCGGCCGCGGGAGGTACTTCCACTTGCGGCGGAGGCGGCGGCGCCTGCTTCGGTGGCGGCGCTTGCTTCGGTGTCGGTGACGGTGCCGCGACAGGTGGTATCAGCACCTTGATCGCCGGTTCAGGTTGCGGCGGAATCAGCGGTGGGTTTGGAATCGACTGCCCGACGAGCGCTATGCGGGGCTTTCCGCTTGACCCTGCGACAGAAGCCAACTTTCCCTGGTTCCCCGGGCAGAAAGCTGTGACCGAGGCCCTGACGAATCGGACCATGGTGCGGTGGTACTGGCCGAGATCATGAGAGGGGTCTTCGCCATAACCATGGTTCGCCAATGTGTCTACCACCGCGGCCCCTGACTGTCCGCCGTCAAGTGCCTGACAAACTTGGTGACCGTAGTCGATGACAGAAGGAATGTTGTCGTGGGCAGGAACACCTGCCTGAGCAAGCAGTGCCAGGAAGTTGTCTTCCTGACCATCTGCACTGGCCTGCGGTGCCAGTGCAAGAGCGGCGCCGACAATTGATTCGGCGATCCCGGCCAGCTGCATCCGCAGCATGTGGTTGTGCGACCGGCGAGCCGGGAGGATCGGGTGATCCCCTCCGGCCATCTGAATAACATCCATGGTTCATATTAGTAACACTCACAGTTCATGTTATGGACACTTTGGCCTAAGAATGGAAACCGCTCGCAGTTTTATTTGCGCGTCGGTGGGTTGACCGCTCCAGCCAGCGGCGTGGACGTCGAATAGGTCGCGTCGTTCATCGACATCGCCGTCTGCGGGGGAGCGGCTACGCTCGTCGCGTGCTGCTCTCCGATCGCGACCTCAGAGCCGAAATCGCCGCTGGGCGGTTGGGAATTGACC
>NZ_DATNJW010000122.1:0-4457 GCF_035603715.1 Mycobacterium sp.
ACACCTTGTGGCGCAACTCGTTACGCCGATGATCGACAACGGCCGGGGCGACGTGGTGCTGCTCAGCCCGGAATTGATCGGGGCATCGCCGGAGGGCGCGCATCGGATGCTCGACGCGTGGGTCAGTGGTCTGGACGCCGAATTCGTCGGGACTGGCGTGCGAGCCTCGGTCGTGCGGTCGACCGGGCAGGTGCCGCCCGATGATGTCGCACGCCTGATCGCCGCGGCTATCAGCGCATCGGATCGGATGCAGCTGCGCGTCGTCGATGTCATCCCACCCGTTCCCGTCGGCGCCGAGATCGACGCCAGCGCTGTCAATCGCGGGAAAAGACTGCGCTAGCGTCGATCTCGACGCAAACCGTTAAGACCTGGGCCGTCGGCGCACGAGCACCGACTGCTGAATACTGCCCACGGCACCGGCCGGGTCGAACAGGGTGCCCACCGTGGTGCCGATCCCGTCCGGTCCGTAGTTGGTTTCCGCCCGGATGCCGATCCATTCGCCGTCGGGGATCCGGTGCACGTGCACGACGAGGTCGTTGTTCAAGAACGTCCACTTGGTGATGTCGATCTTGGAACCGATGCCGTTGGCGCAGTCGGCGACCGCGAACAGCCGCTCCAGCGGCGTCATCGTCTCGCCGTTGACCAGGTCGGCCGTCGGCTTGATCCAGGATTCCCCGGGCCCTTCGTTGAGCGGCTTGGTCAGCCAGCGCCAGTCCAGGCTGTGCACGTAGTTGCGATCGAAGTTCTTGGCGAGATCACGGCTGCGTGCCTCGCTCAGCGGGCCCGGCAGCGGGGCGGCAGCGTGTACCAGGTCGGTGGTGTCGAGCTGTTGAAGGCGCCATCCGGTGGCTCGCGCCGTCGGCCGGGGCTGACCATCGGGGCCCAGGGCCAGCGTTTCGGCGCTGATCAACTCGATCTGCTTACCGGGGCGCTCGACTTTCGAGCGAACCCACATGTCGCCGTCGGCGGGCACCGGTCCCAGCAGGTCGATGGCGACGCGGCTCAGCCGGGTGTCGTCGCGGGCCGCACAGCGTTCCAGTGCGCGGACCAGAAGCGCCGACACCGGCCCGGCATGCTGGATCGCCGCTGTCCACGTGCTGCGCACAAGGTCTGTGGCAGTGAACTTTTCGCCCAACGGGTCGTCGTCATCGATCAGCTCGTAATAGGAGTCGGTCATCGTTCACCTTTCACGCCGGCCCCGCGGCGGGAGTATCCACGATCACCGTGTCGACCCGGGACAGCCGGGTACCGATCAGGCGCTTGGGATAGGCGTCGCTGCTCGACAGCATGAACAGCGTGCGATCCGCGGACCCGCCGAGCATGCAGGCGATCGCCGCGCGATCACCGATGTCGATCCGATGCGTCACCTCACCGCCGTCGACGATGCGCTCGAACTGGTGCGCCAGCGTCATCGCCGTCCACACGCCGCCCTCGGCGTCGAGGCAGATGCCGTCGGGCGGCCCGTCCAGGCCATCGGCGAAGACTCGTCGACCCGACAGTGCACCGTCGACGCCGATGCTGAACGCGGTGAGACGCCGGCCGATCGACTCGGCGACGATCAGGGTCCGGTGGTCGGGCGTGATGGCCATGCCGTTGGGGAAGTCCAGGTCGCGCGCGACCACGCTGGCCGTGTCGTCGGGGTCGACCCGCACAATGACGCCGCCGCTGAAGGCCTGCGACCCGATGTACGCCCGGCCGTTTCTGTCGACGACCATGTCGCCGAGGTCGGCCGGCGTCAGAGCGCCCAAATCGGCCACGGTGTCCACGGTTTCGCCGTCATAGCGCAGCAGCCGACGGTCTTCGGTGGACACGATCAATAGCGAGCCGTCCGGCCGGAACCCCAGACCCGACGGCGAAACACCGGGCAGCGGCAGCGTGGTCATCGATCCGCTCAGGGTGACGGTATGCACGGCTTCGCCGAGCATGTCGGAGAACCACAGCAGGCCCTCGAACCAGCGCGGGCCTTCGCCGAAGCAGAACCCCGTCGCCAGCGGGGTCAGTCCCTCAACCATTGCCGTCATCAAGGACATCCAATTCTCGCGCGATCGCCCGGTGGTAGGTGTCGATCTTGGCGGGGTTGACCTGCTGGAACAAGGCGTCGGGCAACGGGGCGTGTTTGTACGCCTCGATGGTCATCGTCCGAGTGAACAGCGTGACGTCTTCGCCCGGCCTGCTGAACTGATACTGGACCGTGATGCGTCCCTCCAAGCCGCCGTTGCCGTCGCGGTCATGGCCAAGGGGCCCAACGGAACTGAACATCCACAGCCTGGGCCGGGTGGCGATCGCCAGATGCCAGGTAAAAATCCGATCGCCGTCGGGCCCGGACTCTTGCCAGGTGTCGCCCACCTTCAACGGCAGTTCCCCGGGCAGGTTCGTGATGTGCGCGCTGCCGGGATAGGTCTTGGGCCAGTTCGCCGGGTTGGTGACGAAGTCGTAGATGGTCTCGGGGGAGCGAGCGAAGGCCGTTTCCGAGCTCGTGGTCACGATGCCCAACTGCGTCGCTCCTTTTGCGGCGGTGAAACTGACCAGCCGGTTGCCCGGCCGGCTTTACAGATTATCGTATAAATGTCACGCGGTATTTTGCAGGCACGTCGTCGGCGCTCAGCTAAGGAAAGCGGCAGATGAAATTCACCATCACCCACCCGATGCACAGCCACCCATACAACCCGGAATTGGTCACCGGCGACGGGATCGCCAAGGTGGCCGCAGCCGCCGAGGCGGCCGGTATCCATGGCTTCGGGTTCACCGACCACCCGGCGCCCAGTCAGCGCTGGCTCGAAGCGGGCGGACACGATGCGCTGGACCCGTTCGTCGCGATGGGATACGCCGCGGCCCGGACCACCACGCTGCGGCTCATTCCGAACATCGTGGTACTGCCGTACCGAAACCCGTTCGTAGTGGCCAAGTCTGGCGCAACACTGGACCTGCTCTCGGGCGGCAGATTCACCCTTGCTGTCGGCGTCGGCTACCTCAAGCGAGAGTTCGCCGCGCTCGGGGTGGACTTCGAGGAGCGCGCCGCGCTGTTCGACGAGGCACTCGACGTGATCCGGGCCATTTGGACAACCGACGACGTCACCTTCGAGGGCACGCATTTCAGCGCCAAGGGGATCACTGCGCACCCCCGGCCGGTGAGCGATCCGCATCCGCCGATCTGGATCGGTGGCAACACCGGGGCCGCTCGGCGTCGGGTCGCCGAGAAGGGAGACGGGTGGTGCCCGTTCGCCGCGCCACCGCAGCTGGCGCAGACCGCGCGCACCGCGGCGATGGATTCGATGGAAGCGCTCGCCGACGGCGTCGATGATCTGCGCCGCCGGCTCGACAAGGCAGACCGGGATCCCTCGACGATCGATATCGTGTTCGGCAATTTCGAAGGTGGCAGCCCGGCCGGCGATGACTTCAACGCCGATGCCTACCTGGGCGGCCTCGAACGGCTGGCCAAGCTCGGCGTGAACTGGGTGCAGGTGGGTCTGCCGGGCGACAGTCTGGCGCACGCTCTCGAAGTCCTCGACCGTTTCAAAACCCAGGTGATCGAGGCGTCGTGACGATCGGAAAGCTTTACAAGTTTTAGCGAGAATGTCATTCTCGCTAGGTGACAACAGACTCTGAGCAGACGCACTGGTCGGTCGCCGGCCTCCTCGACTTGTTCGACGCACGCCCCGCCGATGACGGCCGTTTTATCGCCGACACCGGCATCGCCGCCGAGGATGAACGCCAGGTCGTGGAAGGCACCCAGGTGCTCGCCCAGGTGATCGTGGCGGTGGCCAAACGCTTTCCGGAGAAATCGGTGCGCTCGGTGCACGCCGTGTTCGCCCGCGCCGTGGTGGTCGGCCCCCCGGTCGAGTTCGACATCGACGTCGTCGCCGAAGGCCGTTCGACCGCGACCGCGGTGGTCAGCGTGACGCAGGGCGGACGTCGCGCCATCACGGTGACGACGCTGCTGGATGTGCCGTCCGACGACGTGATCCGCCACCACCTGCCGCGTCCCGAGGTGGCCGCGCCCGCCGACGCCAACGACGGGGCGATGCCGATGGCCGGCCGGGAATTGCGACTGGTCGACGTGGTCGACGTGAATAGTCCCGACGAGGTCGGTCCGCCGGAGCTTTACGCGTGGCTGCACTATGACCCGATCCCCGCCCGCGACGATCTGGCCAAGGCGCTGATCGCGTACTTCACCGGCCACCTTGGCATTTCGACGACGATGCGCGCCCATGAGGGCATCGGTACCGCCCAGTCGCACCTGACCGTGTCCACCGCGCCGATGAGCATCTCCGTCGCGTTCCACGAACCGGTGCGCTGGGACGGGTGGCTGCTCTACACCCACGAGAGCACTCAGGTCGGCGCGGGAATGTCGTACGTCCGCGGGGCGGTGCACTCCGAAGAGGGTGAGCTGCTGGCTTCCTTCGCCCAGGAGGCGCTGATCCGTCCGTTGCGCACCACCGACACGTCAATCGACTCGC
>NZ_DATNJW010000123.1:0-5157 GCF_035603715.1 Mycobacterium sp.
CGCAGAATGCTCGCGCGGTGGAATACGTGCTCACCATCTCTAACTCGAGGGTGTTGTTGTTCGCATCCCGACGTGCGGTTGCGACCACCGTCGCAGCCGTGACCGCGGGCACGCAACCGATCGGTCTCGGCAAACACGGCATTCGGCGCCTGATCGCGGGCTTCCGGGGTCGCGCCGAACCGGTGAGTCGCGCCGCCGACGCCGCCGCCGTCGTCCTGCACACCACCGGGACGTCCTCGGTTCCCTGGTGGTCCGAGCTCACCCACGGCGATCTCGTCGGCAAACAGACGGTCATCGCGCGCAAACCGCTCAATCTCGAGCGGGCCGACGTCGTGCTGGGATGCCTGCCGCTGTGGGAGGGATTCGGGATGGTTTGCACGCTGCTGGGCACTATGCTCGCATCGGCGAAGCTGGTGTTGCTGCCCAGGTTCAATGCAGACAACGCGCTAAAAATTATTGCAGCGCAGCATGTCACTGTCTTCGAGGCCGAAGCCGACATGTACCTCGCGATGTTGGAGGTTGCCGATCGTCACGAGCTGGATTTTGGCTCGCTCCGCGTCTGCATGTCGGCGGGCGCGCCGTTGCCGATGGACGCCTTACGCCGATTCGAAGACCGGTTTGGTTGCACCGTCGTGCAGGGCTACGAACTGACAGGCAAACCGGGGATGTGCTTCAGCCGTTCCAAAGTCAGCATCGATGGCCGGTGCGAATGATAGCGACTGGGCCGTTCGCGGTTATCGCCGCGGCTAACCTCACACGGCCCACTCTGTTCCACCGAACAATGACGAATCGTCCGCCGACACAGACGATTCACATATGGCGGAATCCCGTCCGGGCTGAAAGGAGCTTTCGATGCAGCACACTGATCTGAGCGAACAATTCGAGAAGATCTCTGACAGGGCCAAAACCGCGACCGACGAACTGAAGGCCGCCGGCGACACCACAAGGGATCAGCTTGAAACCGAAGTCGCCGGGGCCCGAGACAAGGCGACCGCCGCCGCCGATCAGCTGAAAACCAAGGCAGACGACGCCCGCGACGGCGCGTCGTCGCATTGGCAGGCAATCCGCGACAGCTGGCACTCCCACGTTTCCAAAGCACGGCATCGCGTCAAGAACGCCGCGGACACATTCGACGCGCGGCAAGCGGCGCTAGATGCCAACCTGGCGGAGGACTACGCCTACGACGCGATCGACTTCGCGCTGAACGCGATCGACGAAGCCGAGTCCGCAGCGTTGACTGCCATGTATGCGCGAGCCAGCACCGTCGCTCAGCGAGTTTGATCGCCGTTTCGGCCGGTGACTACTATGACTGACCTCGTGGAGCACATCCGGGGGATCCTCGAGCGCCACCGCATCGATGACCGAAGCAATATTGCCAACGCCGGATGTAGTTGTGGCGTTGAAGATTCAGCGGATCATTACCGTCATGTTGCTCAGCAAATCGTCGATCGCCTAGAACTCCGCAAGGAGGCGGTCGGTAACGAGACCCGTTATGTGAGTGCATGGTTCGACGATGAGCTAACGAAGCTAGAGGGCGCTGAATAGCTCAATTCCGCCGAAAACCACTGGTGCATAGAGGCAAAGGATCATATTCATGTCGGGCATTAATGTGCTATTGATTGTCGGCAGTCGCGAGAGCTCGGTCAGCGGCACACTCGCCGAACTCGCCGACGAAACCTCTCCGGACGGGATTAGAGTTAGTGTGTTCGACAGTCTCGACGCATTGCCGCCGTTCAGCGAAACGGCGGCAACCCTTGAGCTCCCAGTCTCCGTGGATGCGTTGCGGAATGCCGCAGCTGCGGCAGACGCGGTGTTGCTCGTCACGCACTACTACGCGTCTGTACCCGCGAGCGTGCACAACGCCATCGATTGGCTGACGATGCGTTGGACTGACAGTGAGCTGCACGAAAAGCCGCTTGCCGTAATGGGCTACTCGGCGGACTGCTACCGCGGTGTCTGGTCTCATCGCGAACCCGGACAGCGCCGCGAGATCCCGGAATCGCGCATCATCGAGCCGATCACCGTGGGCAGCTTGCCGGAAGCGATCGCAAAACTCGCCGGCGAGGTGAGCGCCGTTGACGAACCCACACCAGCAAGCGCTTTCCGTCGCTCAGCTCCAAAACATGGACAGTGGGAGTTTGCGCGGCCGGCAGAATCGGTGCGCAGATCGCGCGCATGGATGAATGCCCCTCTCGCCGACGAGCGCACTGTTCGGGTCGCGCCCGAATCCGCGCGAGATACGAATTGTCCGCCGCCACACCATCGCGGCGCCGATGTTGTCCCCTAAAACAACTGCGCCGGTGCTCGGCGGAGCAACAATAAGTTCTGGGCGAGATCGCCGCAACCGCTTTCAGCAAGGAGTTACCATGAGCGACACTGCACACCCCGTTTCAGATGTGATGCACCGTATCTGGATTTCAGCGCTGCTGTTCGGAGCTTTGGCCGCGATTCTCGGCGTGGCCATGTTGGTCTGGCCGGGACCTTCGATCGTGGTGGCTGCCGCGTTGTTTGGTGCCTACCTGGTGATGTCCGGTGTCGCCATGGTGGTTCTCGCGTTCGCCCTGCCCGCAGCCTCGGGGGCCAGCAGGTTTTTGTACTTCCTCAGCGGCGCGATATCGGTCATCCTTGGCATTTTGGCCTTTCGGCACTTCGGTGAGGGGTACGCGATCCTGCTACTGGCGATCTGGATTGCGGTCGGGTTCATCTTCCGCGGTGTGTCCGCGGTGGCATTGGCGATCAGCTATCCGCGGTTTCCCGGCCGCGGGTGGTCTATCTTCTTCGGGGTCATCAGCGTCATTGCCGGTGTCGTGGTGATGGCCTATCCGTTCGACTCGATCGTGACGTTGGCCCTTGTGGTTGGAATCTGGCTGATCATCCTTGGTGTGACGGAAGTAATTTCCGCATTCGGCATGCGCAGCGATGTGAAGAAGGTCGACAACATCGCCGACACCGCGGGCCGGCCGGCCTTCGCCTGACGATCGGTCGGTTCCCACGACCACCGGCCGCCAGGCGTGGCCGGTGGTCGCAGCCTCGGCTGAGAGGGCCCACGCACGCAGGGCCGATTGAAAGTCTCCCTAGCGTGGGACGCAGAATGATCGGTGCGGGAGGCGAGCACTACGGTGAATCGCGTTGAGCGCTCAGGCCGTGAATTCGATCGCTGGCAACAGCTTCACCGGCCGATCGCCTTTGTCCTGGCAGTCGCCAAAAAATTCGGCGACGACCAAGCCGGCAATCATGTGGCGCTGTTGGCCTACTACGCGTTCCTGGCCACCTTCCCGCTACTGCTGGCGCTGACGACGATCTTAGGACTGGTGCTGCGGAATTTCCCACGGCTGCAGCGCGATCTGCTCGATTCGGCGTTGGCCGAATTCCCAATCATCGGCGCCCAGATCCACGATCAGCTCGGCGTGGCCAGCTTCGGCAACGCCTTCTCGCTGACCATCGGCCTGCTGGGCGCCTTTCTCGGTGGCCGCGGTTTCGCCAACGGCCTGCAGAACGCGGTCAGCTCGCTGTGGGCGGTGCCAAGGGCAGAGCGGCCCGGCTTTCCCGCCAACTACCTGCGGACGACGGTGCTGTTGCTACTGCTGACCGTCGGCGTGGCGGTGACCGCCGCAGCCAGCGCAGCCGCAGGTGTCGTAACTGCCTGGGGTGTAGGTGATTTCGTCGTTCATCTGGTCAGCATCGGGGTTGGCTCAGTCCTGGGCTGGGGATATTTCCTCGCCGTATTCCGGGTCGCCACCCCGGCCCAGGTCCCGACAAGCTGGATGCTGCCCGGCGCGGCGCTCAGCGCGGTGGCGTGGCAGCTGTTGCTGACCGCAGCCGGTGTCATCGTCGCTCACTTGCTCCGCCACGCGCAGGCCGTCGCGGGCTTGTTCGGTTTGGTGCTGGGGTTGTTGGCGTGGTTTGGCTTACAAGCGACGGTGGTGGTGTACGCCATCGAAGCCGATGTGGTTCGCGCGAAGCATCTCTGGCCTCGCAGCCTTATTCCGCCTCCGCTTACCGAGGCCGACCGGGTCTACTACAGCGACGCTCTGCTAGCTCAGGCTCAACGGCCAGAGCTACGAGTCGAGATCGGCTACACGCCGGACGCGAACGCGGGGCGCGCCAACACCACCGTCCGGTAGCGATCTCGCACCCACGTTGTCCGACACGACACCATCGCGGCCGCGACGCTGTATTCGAGTACAACAGCGGCCGCCCGGCGGGGGATGACAATCAATAGGTATACGACCTGACAAATCGAATGCGGTGCAACAACAATGGATCAGATCAGTTCGCCCGGGATTACTCCCTCGACGCCAAAACACCATCTCGCTGCTCATTTGACCGACAGTCTTCTGTCAAAGACCCGGTATTGGTGGCTGCTGCTGATCGTCGGTGCCGCGTGGATCATGATCGCGGTCGTAATGCTGCGCTTCACTTACACCACTGTCGAGGCCATCGCCAAGCTGTTCGGCGCTGTATTCCTGTTGGCAGCGGCCGCCGAAGTGATCGTGGGGGCATTGTCGTCACGGGGCTGGCGGGTGGCTCGCTGGTTGGTTGCGCTGGTGTTCCTCGTTGCCGGCGTCGTTGCATTCCTCGCGGTCAAAGCCACCGTCGTTGCGCTGGCCGCCGTGATGAGCGCCCTGTTCATAGTTTGGGGAATCCTCGGCGTCGTAACTGCCATCGCTGCCAGGCGAGAAGGCGGGTGGAAGTTGCCCTTGATCGCTGGCTTCGCCGAGGTGGCGATCGGACTGTGGATCGCGACTTCGCTGCACGCGTCGATCACCACATTGCTGATCTCGGTCGGCGCCGGGACGGTGGTCCACGGGATCGGAGACATCAGGTCGGCGTTCCTGGTCCGCAAGATTGGCCAACACGCTGCCGCGCCGCGAACATAGCCGCAAGCCAGTCAGAGCCAGCTTGGTTGCCACGAACCAAATGGAGTCAACGGATACTTGTATTCGCCAGGTGTCTTCGACATCTCGATCATTTCGGTGACGCCTTTGTAATGGCCCATCGGTGTATCGGCGGTGAAGGTATCCGGATCGGGGTACAGGTGCTCATCAGTTGAGCCCGCCGTCTTGTTCACGTAGTCACGATCGAAGATGCCCAATTCCGCAAGCCAAAGAGCCGTGCGCACCAACGAAACCCTGACGCGGTAGCTTCCGCCCTCCT
>NZ_DATNJW010000124.1:0-23538 GCF_035603715.1 Mycobacterium sp.
GGCGCCATGGTGTCGTTCGGGGTGTTGCTGTCTTTGGTTGTCAGCACCGGGGTGTCGTCTCCAGGCATCGCGAGCCTACTGATGGGCTTGGCTTTCGGGATGTCGTTCGCGCTGATCCTGGTGTCAGGGATGTCCCTGATCACCGCCGATATGGCGGCCGGGGCCATCGCGATTCTGCAGCGCCGGATGACCGTCGTCGGCTACCTTCGCCTGCTGCTGATCGGGCTGGTCGGAAACTGCATCGGCGCAATGGCTTTCGTCACTGTGTGCGCCGCGGCCGGTGGGCCCTATCTGGGCGCGTTCGCGCAACGAGCGGCCGTCGTCGCGTCCGCCAAGACATCGCAGCCGGCGCTGACCGCAGTCTTGTTGGCCGTGGTGTGCACCTGGTTTCTGCAAACGTCGATGTGCCTGTTTTTCAAGGCCCGAACCGACATTGCGCGAATGGGATTCGCCTTCTACGGTCCGTTCGCCTTCGTCATCGGCGCGACCCAGCACGTGATTGCCAACATCGGTTTCCTCGGTCTGCCGCTGTTGCTGTCGGCGTTTCACCCCGACGCACCGCATACGCAGCTGGCGTGGGGGTTGGGCGCCCACGGACTGCTCACCAACATCGCGATCACCACGGCCGGCAATTTAGTTGGCGGCACCGTCTTTGTCGCACTGCCTTTTCACCTCGTCACTCGACTGCAGCAGAACGGCCGCTAGGTCAGTCACTTTCGCGCACCGCCGCGGCGACGGCTTGTGGGGCTTCGGAGGAAGGGTAGTGACCGACACCGGGAAGCTCAGTCACCAGGGCGCGCGGCAGGGCCTTGACCGCCAGCTCGAGAACGTGGCCGCCCGAGACGGGGTCCGCGAGTCCCCACATCAGACGCAGCGGGCCGGCCCAATCGGCCAGCGCCGACTCCCACCGCTGATGGTGCGCCGCTCGCTCGGCGTTGTACTTGATCAGCAGATGCGACAGCTTGTGTCCATTGTCGCGCGACATGCCCAGCCAGAGGTCGTCGAACTCGCTGTCACCCAACGGTGTTCCCCGAACAGCGTCGAGTGCTGAGCGGACCCGCGCAGCACTGACTTGGCCGGCCAGCAGCTTGCCGATGACCGGACGGATGAGCAACTTCTGCAGGCGCGTCGGCCGGTAGGCGCTGTACACAATCCCGGAGTTCAGCATTGTCAGGTGGTCGATCGTGAACGGAAGCGCTCCGCGATTGGCCCGGTCGATGAGTTCCTGGCCGACGATCCCGCCGTAGTCGTGAGCCACCAGTCGCACCGATGTGAGGTTGAGGTGTGCGACGAGATCTTCGACCGTGTCGGCGGATTCGGTCACCGAATACTGGTAGCTGTCGGGCTTATCCGATGCGCCGTAGCCAAGGAAGTCCATGGTGACCACATCGTGGTCGGTGGCCAGGTCGGTGGCCACCTCTGCGTAGTCGTAGGACCAGGTCGGGAATCCGTGCAGCAGAAGCACCGTGGGCCCGGTGCCGCGCCGCCGGAATGCGATGCGATGTCCCCGGCGGCTGACCAGGGCGTCGTTTTCGGCGATCCATTCGGCCGCCCCGGGCACACCTGCCGATTCGGTCATCGCAGTTTCTCGCTGGGGATGGCGTGGCGGTCTTGGTAGCGGCGTACCCGTTCACGAACCTCGTCAGCGTTGAGGTTGGTGTCTGACCAGGTGTAGCGGCCGTGCCCGCCGTCGGAGGGATGGGCGGCCAGGAAGTCGCGCATCCGTTGCTCGGTCTCGGGCCGCAGCTCACGGCCCAATGCTTGATAGATCCCACCGATCGTGGCCCACGGATCGTTCATGAAATCGGTGAACTTGACGTCGATGATCCGATCGTCAGGGATGACCCCGCTGTCGCGAAGAGCCATCTCCCGCTCGAGCCCGACGATGATCTCTTCGTAGCTCTGTGCGGCGCACTCGGCGACGGAGGATTCATCGGTGCTCATCCGCCGCAGATGGTGAGTCAGGGCGGCGATCGAGGAGATGACATTGAGCGGGTCGCGATGAGTCTGCACGATCAGCGCATCCGGATATTCGGCCAGCAGCGCGTCGAGTTGCCACAGGTGCGCGGGTGATTTCAGCAGCCATTGTCCGTGGACGCCAGATTGTAGATGCTGCAGGAACATTCGATGGTAGCGGTAGGCGCCGGCATATTCGGCGTCATAAAGCAGCCAGCGGTAGTAGCTCGGAAGCCGGTACTGCACGGAGTAGATCATGCTGGTGAATTCGCCGCCCGTGATCCGGACACACTCCTGACCCACCAGAGCGCCCATCGGATGGAACTTGAGGAAGCCGGGAATGATCTGCTCGGAAAGCTCGATGTTCGACTGGACTTGGGCGATGCGCGGATCGTCATGATAGGTCTCGGGCTGGGGCACCGGGCATGGCTCGTCGACCTCCCAAGTCAACGGTGCACGCAACTCCGGGTCTTGGGTGAGCAGGTCGTAGAGGATCGTGGTGCCGGTACGAGGCTGACCGACGATAACGATGGGGCGGGTGATCTGCTCGGCCGCGACGTCAGGATTCTTTTTCCGCCAATCGATTACACCGAGACGGTTTACCAGCGCGCGGATGAGGTCGGCATACGCGACTTCAATCCCGATCACCGAAAGTCGCGCCTCATTGACAAGGCCGTCGACAAGAACCTGCAAACCTGGCTGCCACCCGTCGTCGCCGAAGTCGTCGAGTCCGGTCTGGGCACACGCGGCGCCAAGTAGCTTGTCCGGCGAAAAGCGTTCCTGCAGAGTCATTTTTGGCCCTGGTGAATCGACGTGGTGACCGCAGGCGGTTCGGGATTGTCGAGCCAACGCAGGACAACAAACCCGCGGTGCCGTCCGCCGGTGTCAAGCCAGTGGCCCACTCCGAGGTCGCGCGCAGAGATCGCGATACGCACATGTCCGTCAGCGTCGGCGTGGACGCCCTTGTTGGTCACCGAGCTGTGCCTGCGGTGCGGCTCCAGGCACTCATGCCAGATGTTTTCCAGTGTGACGTTCCAATAGCGGGTAGCCGGTGGCTGAATGTCTAGCACCAGGGCTTGGTCGGGCTCGAGCCGAAAGGTCCCGATCATGTACAGATTGTCCGGCGTGGTGTCGGCGTCGCCGAGGTCGGCGGCTTGAGCTGTCAGCAGGGTGTTCGGCTGCTCGATGAGCTCGGGCTTGATCGTGCGGTGCAGCGTGGCCAGCTTCATCAACGTCCAGGCCATCGCGGTCAACTGCTCCGACAGCGCGGTATCGGTGAGCACCGCGACGGGATCGGGATCCAGCGGGGCGATATCGAGCGCGGCGAGCTGCTCGGTAGCGCGGTCGCCGATGTATTCGCGGACAACTACCGATGACGCATCCGCCGGGATGTGCAGCCACTGTGCGCCATCGAGATCGGCCGGCTTCTGCTCAGACAGCAGCAGGTCGAATTGTCCTGCGGTCAAGTTCAAGTCGACATCACTGAGATAGCCGGCCATCCGCCGCGGAGTGAGTCCGGTGCCGGCGAGGATCTGGAGCCCGAGGTATGCGCTCGTACCCCGGTGGCCGGTGATCCGGTAGCTGCGGTCGCCGCGGATCATCGCCAGGTGGTAATTGCCGTCGGGGTTAGGGCCGCCGACCATCCGCATCGGCGTACACATATCGAAGAACGACGGCTGGTCGGGATCGGCTTCCACCGAAAGTTGCGCGCACAGCGACGATATTCGCGCGATGACGCGTAGTCCCTCGACAAACTCGCGTTCGGATTCGGCGTCCTCGGTGACCACGGTGGTCATGTCGCGCAGCATGTCTTGGAAGAATTGCCAGGCACCGGTTGATTGCAGCTCCGCGACGCTGTCAGGCATGGCCTTACCGTACGACGACGTGCTGCGCGGTGTCCCGCGTCTTGCGGATTGCCTCGGACCCGCACTGATGATGTAGGTCTGTTATCGGAACGTGGCCGGTGTGTGCCCGTTGTTCGGCTAGGTTACGTCTCGACCGATGCACAGCGAACCTGACGGCACAGGGCTGAGAATCACCGAGAGGCAAGGGGTTTTATGGACTTCGAGGGTAGCCATACCCGCGACCTCATGTCGTTGGCACACCAGGCATTGCGCAGTGGCACCGTCGACAAGGGCGCACTGTGCGCGGCGGCGATCAAGGTCATCGACAACCCGCCTCGAGACGGCATCCTGCGAAGCCTGGCTGACCATGTCTGCCAGGCCGTCTTCGACTGGGCGTGCTTCGAGGGCTCGCCCGCACGATTAGAGGGCGTCGTGAAGGGCTACGAGACTGCGTCGCACGCGTTGCACGCGCTCCAAGTCGAGGAAAGGCTCAACACACTGCAGCACTGAGCCAAACCCGTTGGCGCTCAGTCCTACTAGCCAGACATCCGGTTCGCCGTCGACACGCTTACGCCAGCGTCGCTGTGAGGTAACCAGACCCATCGCCGAAGGAGGCCAGCTCGTCGTCGGGTAGCTCGAATCCGTTGGCCGCGTAGATCTGCGCGGTTGTCTGGACGTCGATGTGCCAACCGTGGTCTTTGAGATAGTCGGCGGCAGGATTGCGGTCACCGCTGTAGAACAGTTCGGCCAGGTTGATGTTGGAGCCGATGCGACGTGATCGCTCGGTGAGCCGGTCTGCCCAATCCGCGGGAACATTGCGCAGGTCCATGTGTTCGGTGGCGATGCGACTGCCCGGTGCGGACAGGGCCACGATGTTGTCGAACAGCCGATCCTGAGCGTCCGGTGGCAGGTAGACCAACAGACCTTCGGCGCTCCAGGCGGTCGGGAGTTTCGGGTCGAAGCCGGCTTGGACCAGTGCGGCGGGCCAGTCCTCGCGCAAATCGATTGCGACTGTGGTCCGCTCGGCAGTGGGTTCGGCGCCGAGGTCGGCAAGAGTCCGCGTCTTGAACGCAATAACCTGAGGCTGGTCGATTTCGAAGATCGTGGTGCCGGCCGGCCACGGCAAGCGGTAGGCGCGGGTGTCCAAGCCTGATGCGAGGATAACGGCCTGCCGGATACCCGCCTCGCCCGCCTGCACGAAGAAGTCGTCGAAGAAGCGGGTGCGCACGGCGATTTGTTCGCTCATCGCCCGACGGTTCAGCAGCGGATCGTCTGCATGCCCGATCTCGCCGTCGATCAGCTTCACAAAGGTGTCGATGCCTACCGCGCGGACCAGTGGGTCGGCCCACGGGTCATTCAACAGCGCGTCGGGATTTTGGGAGGCCATCGCGCGTGATGCGGCGACTGCAGTCGCGGTCGCTCCCACGCTGGATGCCAGATCCCAGGTGTCGTTGTCGGTGCGAGCCATATCGAGAGCCCTTTCTGCGTCCGGGAATTACTTAGCCTAATTAACTATATCACGCAGTCGGAGCCATCCTCCGAAAAGCTAGCCCAGCTTGGCGTATTCCGCGCGCAGCGCATCGAGGGAGCGCAACGTCTCGTCGCGGGGCTGGGTCGGCAATTCGACGGTGACGTGTTCGACCCCCAGGTCGCGGTAGCCCGCCAACACCTCGGCTGTGACCTTCCCGATGTGCGAGGCGATCACCGGGACATCGGGTCCGGCGACCTCGCGCAGCGTCGCCAAGTCACCGGCAAGTGCATCGGCCGATGGGCTCAGCGAGAGCCAGCCGGCACTCAGTTCGGCGATGCGGGCGAAGTTCGCCGGCCCGCCCCCGATATACACGGGTGTGTGCGGCTTAGACAACGGCTTGGGCCAAAGGTAGATCGGGTCGAAGTCGACATACTTCCCGTGAAACGCGGCCTCGTCTTTCGTCCATATCTCGATCATCGCGCGGAGTCGCTCGTCCATGACGCGACCGCGCACGCGTGGATCGACACCGTGGTTGGCGATCTCCTCACGCAACCAGCCCACGCCCACCCCGAACAGAAACCGCCCCTGCGACACCAGGTCCAGCGAGGCCACTTCTTTGGCCGTCTGGATCGGGTCGCGTTGGGTAACAAGCGAGATGCCGGTGCCGACCAGCAGCGACTTGGTGGCGACAGCCGCCGCCGTCAGCGAGACGAACGGATCGAGCGTGCGGTAGTACTGCGGCGGGATCGGACCGCCCATCGGGTACGGGGTTTTTGCGTTCACGGGTATGTGCGAATGCTCAGCCACGAACAGCGAACCGAAGCCACGCTCCTCGAGCGCGACAGCCGCGTCGACCGGGCCGATGGCCGTGTCGTTGAAAAATGTGAACACCCCTAGACGCATCTGCGCTTCCTTCCGCCAGCAACCGGTTCGACCGGAGCAGTCCAACTGCCCCGACCGTCCGGGTTATTCCGGAAGCGCTCCGACGGTGGCAGTAGCCTCACGGTTGTGGTGAATCGTGATCATGGCGATGTTGGCGATGCGCCGTCGACGCCGCCGCCGTTGCAGCCACCGACGAACTCGGCTCGGCCGTCGGCGGCCGAGCAGGCCCGCACTATCGCTGCCGCCAACAATGCGGCCACGCTTGCCACGTTGACCTCCGACGGCGATCCATGGGCGTCGCTGGTTGCGTACGGACTGCTGAATGGCGCGCCGGTGCTGTGCGTGTCGAACCTGGCCGAGCATGGCCGCAACCTGGCCGCCAAACCGCGCGCCAGCTTGTCGATCGTGACAGCGAGCAGCGACGCGGACCCGTTGGCCACTGGCCGGATCACGTTGGCCGGTCGTGTCACGCCTCCTGCCGCCGACGAGCACGCAGCGCGGACGGCGTACCTGTATGCGGTGCCCGCTTCTCGGTTCTACCTCGAGTTCAGCGACTTCACGCTGTGGGTGCTCCAGGTCGAGCGGGTGCGCTGGGTCGGCGGGTACGGCCGGATGGATTCGGCCAGCGGCGAGCAATACCTTGCCGCGGAACCAGATCCGGTGACGCCTGCCGCGGCCGGTGCGATCGCGCACCTCAACGCCGATCACGCCGACGCCCTGACGGCGATGGCCAAGGCGTTCGGCGGCTATCCGGATACCGCGAACGCGGTGTGCACCGACATAGATCGATATGGCCTCGACTTACGGGTTCACACGCCGCGCGGTGTTGCCTACACCCGAGTCGGGTTCCCGGAGCCGCTGAGTTCCGCCACCCAATTACGCTCGGTCACCGCCGAATTGGCACGCGCGGCCGCTCAGGCCTAGCGTCACGTCTACTTCGCTGCGACTGAGGCGAACCGCGCGCTCATACCGTGCCCGACAGCGTCAAGGTCCAACGGATAGGCCTGCAGATGCTCGAGTCGCTCCGATACATCGTCGGCGTCGATGTCGACGAGCACCGACCACGATGTCCCTCGGGCATGCTCGGCGATGACGGCCAGCCGCCAGCCGGCCGGCCCCTCATGATAGGCGCGCGCTTTGGTGGGTATGACGCCGCGAGGACCCAACGTCGGGCGAATCTGCTCGGGACTCAGCGACGGGAAGAACACACTGCCGTCACCATCACTCGGCTCGACAATCGCTGCGAAGCAACGTGATCCGTCGCGCAAGTAGGTCGCCAGGTCCACCACCGTCTGGTCCGGCGCGATTAGTTCGTTGAACGCATCGGGTGCAAGGTCGGTGTACACCGCCCGGCCCGGATGGGGATGTGCTTCCAGAACCAGCGTCCAGCCAACATGGCCGCTCCCGGGCACGACGTCAACGCTGAGCGACGCAGCCCGCGACCCGTGTGCGGCCGCAGTTGCCGCATCGACATCGATCAGCCAGGTGTGTGATGGCGCGAGCGCCCCATCATCGTCGTAGTACAGGGCGGCGAACCGTCGGGTGGCGTCGGGCCCGCGCCGGTAGCTGGCCAAGCGCCGCAGCCGCATCCCCGGCATATCAAGTCCGGCAACCTGATCCGGCTGGATGTCATGCGACCAGAACCAAAAGCGCGGCGCACTACGCACGCCGATCGCCCGTCGAGAGTGCGCTTTTGTTCGCGGGTTGTTTCACCATGCTGACGACACCGTAGTGCAATGAGCGTGAGGCTGCCCAGATCCCGATCGGCCGTATGCTGCCAGCGTGGCCAAGGTGGATCCAGACGATGACAGCATCGCCCGCTGGGTCGTCGCGCACTATCGCTACGACCCGGATCGCCGCGAGCGTCGACACGTTGTGGTAGCGGCCTTCGACAATCCCGACGAATTCCACGCTGACATCCAGACGAGGGCGGAGGCGCTTCGCGCTCGCAGGGACAGCGGGGAAGACATCGATCGGCTCGAACACATCACCGGGCACACCTACGCGGCGGGCTACCGTCGTCAACAACGCGACGCGCACCTACTGAAACGCGCAATGGAGCACGGCGTCGCTCCCGTCCTTGAAGGCCTCGACTTGCCGCCGAATGTCTCAGCTGTCCAAGCCGTGCGTCGGCCGGCCAACCCCGGCTGAACCGTCCACTCGGGCGAAACACGATGAGGTTCGCGGTCGGACCAGGTCTATGTCGAATGACAACAGCACTCGACGGAGTAGGACGATATGGCGAAACCCGAGCACGACCAGTTGTGGGCGCTGGCGCACGCCGAACGGGCCGCGCTTGCGGAGGACCTGTCCGGGCTCAGCCACGAGCAGTGGCGGCACCGCAGCTTGTGCGGGAAGTGGGACGTTGAGGAGGTCGTCGCGCACCTGATCGCCGCGGCGAGCCTGGGTCAGTGGAAGTGGTTGCGCAGCATGATCGGCGCACGTTTTCGCCCTGCCGTGCACAACCAACGTCGGCTGGCCGAGCACCGCGGCAGCACACCCGCCGAGACCCTCGATCGGTTCCGCGCCATCGTAGAAAGCACCACCGCGCCCTCAGCTCATGTCCCGGCCTACCTCGGCGAGGTCGTGGTGCACGCCCAAGACATTCGTCAGCCGCTGGGGCTGACACGGACACCGAGCCTCGCCGCTCTCACCCCGGTCGCTGAGTTCTTCGCCCACCGCAACTTCACCGTCCCGAGTCGCAGCCACGTTGCCGACCTCGAGTTGCGGGCAGACGACGGGCCGTTTGTCGCCGGATCTGGCCCCCTGGTCACCGGATCGACTGTCGCATTGGTGATGGGCATGGCGGGCCGCGCGCCCTACCTCGACGAGCTCAGCGGCCCCGGCGTGCGACTCCTTCGGGCACGAATACACGGCGGCACTGCCTGAATTCGATATACCGCCAATGGATATCGCAGTTGGTGGCGCTCACGTCGACGAGCTGGGTCATGCTGAGCCAGACAACTGGCCCCGGAAGGACTCCACATGACAACCCCAGGCCCCAGTAGCGGTCGGCGAATTCCTCAACTCATTCCGCATCGGTTGCTACGTAACAATCAACTCCACCATCCCGCCGTCGTCGAAGAGGCCAAGCGACGAGGCGCCAAATTCCAGCTGCGGCTGGCCGATGGCATCACCGCGTTCGCCGGCTCGATGAACTTCGTCTGGATCCACGCGGTGCTTTTCGCGGTGTGGATGGTGGTTTTCGAGAAAAATCCGTGGCCGACTCTGACCCTGGTGGTTTCACTCGAAGCGATCTTTCTGTCCACATTCGTCATGATCGGCCAGAACCGGCAAGCCGCGTTCCAGCAGGCCAAAGCCGACCACGACTTTGAAGCTCAGGAACTCGAGCTCAAAACCAACACCGACCTGACCCGCCAAATCCACGTCCTCACAGAGGAATTGCATAGACGGTTAATCGATGGATCCGCGTAGTCACGCCAAGACCGCTGCTCGTGTGCTCGGCATGGGGGCGGTGCGGCGCCTTGGTATACAGATGGGACATGCTTGACGGATGGAGCAATACCGCCGCAATGACCTGACCTTCGATGTCCGCGACGCCGGACCGGCTGACGGACCTGTCGTGGTGCTGTTGCACGGCTTCCCGCAACACAACGACAGCTGGAATGCAGTGATCGACCGGCTTACCGCTCAGGGTTACCGCTGCCTGGCGCCCAACCAGCGCGGATATTCAGCGGGTGCGCGGCCATCCCGCCGCCGCGACTACCGCGTACCCGAACTCGTCGGTGACCTCGGCGCATTGATCGATGCCAGCGGTGCGCGCCAGGTGCACCTGGTCGGACACGATTGGGGCGCCGCGGTCGCGTGGGCCGCCGCGGCGGAGATGCCCGAGCGGCTGGCCACCGTGTCGCCGGTATCGGTGCCACATCCCGCGGCGTTCCTCAAGTCGTTCCTGAACAGTCGACAGGGCCTGGCGTCGTGGTACATGTACGCGTTTCAGCTGCCCCGCATCCCTGAGTGGTCGATGTTGCGTCGCGGCGGCGCCATATTGTCCAGGTCGCTGCGACAGGCCGGGCAAACGCGGGCCGTCGCCGAGCGAGATGCACAGGGCATGAGCGAACCGGGCGCCCTGACCGCGGCGCTCAACTGGTATCGCGCCATGCCGCTGTCGAATCCGCGGGCGATCAACCAAAAGGTCTCGGTGCCAACGCTATACGTGTGGAGCGACCAGGACGTCGCCCTTATGCCGAAAGCGGCTCACAACACTGCCCGATACGTCACCGGGGAATACCGGTTCGAGATCATGTCCGGGGTTTCGCACTGGATACCCGACGAGCAACCCGACAAGCTGGCCGATCTACTGCTGGAGTGGTTCGGCACTCACCCGATACATTGACCCAACGGTCAGTCGCCGGTGCCGCCGCCGAGCCGAGATCGACTCTCGCTCAACGCGGTTTCGATCTCCGACCACGTTTGTTTGACGATCTGTGCTGCCGGTTGCAGATCGATGATCCGCGAGGACACCTGACCGGTGTTGGCGACGCTGGCCTCGAAGTCACCTTCGAAGTACAGATCGGTGATCCGGCCGAGCAGCTCCACCTCTGGATCGCCCGCCGCCACGCGGGCCGCAAGCCCGGTTCGCAGCACCCGCATCGTCGGATTGCCGGGAAGGTCGAGCATCACGGTGCCGTCATCCCCGGCCGAGATGATCTTGTTCTTGAAGTTCGCGTGCACAGCAGCCTCGTGGCTGGCCAGCATCCGGGTGCCCATCTGCACGCCCTCGGCACCCAGGACCACGGCGGCCGCTGCGGACCGGGCGTCGCAGATCCCTCCCGCCGCGATGATCGGAATGTCGATGCGGTCGGCGACAAGCGGAAGCAAGACCAACGTCGACGCACCGAGGGCCGACTTGAACCCGCCGCCCTCGACACCTTCGACCACAAGCGCGTCGACGCCCGCGTCCACCGCCTTCATCGCGCCCTTGAGCGATCCGATGACGTGCACGACGGTCATGCCGGCGTCGTGCAGAAGCGCCGTGAACAAGGCCGGATCGCCGGCGGAGGTGAAGACATGGCGAACCTCGGCAGCGACGAGCTCGTCGACGATCGACGGATCCCGCTTCCAGCCCTGGATCATCAAGTTGGCCGCGACCGGGCGGTCGGTGAGTTCGCGCACCCTGCGCAGGTCAGCGCGACCTTCGGGGGTCAACGTCTCGATCATGCCCATGCCGCCACCCTCGGAGACGGCGGCGGCCAATTCGGCCCTGGCGATGTATGTCATCGGTGCCTGAACAACGGGGTAATCGACGCCGAGGAGCGATTGGATGCGGTTGGTCACGTCTTGATTCTCTGCCAGGGCGCCGCGACAATCAGACCCGGATTGGCGCTCCCCGAGTCGCCACACTAATTTCTCTCAGGTGAAGCTCTCTGCTGTTGGCGCAGTCGCGCGGTTGGCCGTTCCCGTCCTGACTGTCGTCGGCATGACATTTGCCGCCGCTCCCCCGCACACCGGTCCCGCCCCGGCGGTGCGCCTCGTCGATGCGCCCAACCCGTTGGCCGGCCAACCCTTCTTCGTCGATCCCACGTCGCCGGCCATGGCGGCCGCGCACAAGGCCAATCCGCCGAGTCCCGAACTCGACGCGATCGCCAACACACCGCAGGCGCACTGGGTCGACCCGGGCGTGTCCTCCGCTGCGGTCGCCGGGTACGTCGGGGCGGCCCAGGCCGCCGGCAGCATGCCGGTGCTGGCGCTGTACGCAATTCCACATCGCGACTGCGGCAGCTTCGCGGCGGGTGGATTCGGATCGGCCGACGCCTATCGCCAGTGGATCGACGGCATCGGAGGCGCTCTGGGAGCCTCGCCGGTGGCTGTCATCGTCGAACCCGATGCACTCGACATGGCCGACTGCCTCTCGCCCGGTCAGCGTGACGAACGCTATGGGCTGATCCGCTACGCCGTTGACACCCTGACCCGCGATCCGGCCGCCGCCGTGTACATCGACGGCGGGCACTCACGGTGGTTGAAGGCCGAGGAAATCGCCAACCGGCTCAACCAAGTCGGCGTGGACCACGCCCGGGGCTTCAGCCTCAACACCTCCAACTTCTTCACCACCGATGAGGAAATCGGTTACGGCGAGGCGGTTTCGGCGCTCACAAAAGGCGCGCACTACGTGATCGACACCTCGCGCAACGGCGCCGGACCAGCGCCAGACGGCCCGCTCAATTGGTGCAACCCCAGCGGCCGGGCACTCGGCGTCCCGCCCACGACAGCTACCTCGGGTGCGCATGCCGACGCCTACCTATGGATCAAACGTCCCGGTGATTCCGACGGCGCCTGCGGACGCGGCGATCCCGGGCCGGGCCACTTCGTCAACCAGTACGCCGTCGACCTGGCCCGCGCCGCGCACCACTAGGGACGCGGTAGCGACGCAGGTCGCGGACACGCGCTGTATTGCCGCTGTCGCCGCGCGTTAGTGTCTTTTCATTGGCTTCAGCGAACAAGCCGATAGAAAAGTTGAGCCATTCATGCCCACAACAACAGAATCGCCGGCGCTCGAGGCGCGGGTCGGCCATCACTATCAGATGGACGGCACGTACCTGGTCGGCCGCGAAAAGCTTCGCGAGTACGCCCGCGCGGTGCAGGACTATCACCCCGCCCACTGGGACGTCGCCGCCGCCGCGGAACTGGGTTATTCGGACCTGATTGCACCGCTGACATTTACCTCGACCCCAGGTATGACCTGCAATCGCCGCATGTTCGAACAGATAGTCGTCGGCTACGACACCTACATGCAGACCGAAGAATTATTCGAACAGCACCGACCGATCGTGGCCGGCGATGAGCTGACGGTTGACGTCGAACTGACCTCGGTGCGCAGGATGGCCGGCCGGGATCTGATCACCGTGACCAACACCTTCACCGACGCGGCCGGCGAGCGGGTGCACACCCTGCACACCACCGTCGTCGGGGTCACCGCTGAGGACGTCGATCCGGCGATCAAAACTGCGGTGCAGAACGCGATGATGCATGACGTGGACATCTTCGGAATCGGCGAAGACGAGTACCACAAGACGGTGCGCCCCGAGGGCGACATTCGGATCGCCGACGAAGGCCTCACCCGCACACCGGGGACGGCATCGTTCGATGATGTGCAGGTCGGCGACGAGCTACCGGTGCACCACGCCCGGCTGACTCGCGGCGACCTGGTGAACTATGCCGGCGTGGCCGGTGACGCCAATCCGATTCATTGGGACGAGGACATCGCCAAGCTGGCCAGCCTGCCCGACGTGATCGCTCACGGCATGCTCACCATGGGTCTGGGTGCCGGATTTGCCTCCACCTGGACCGGCGATCCCGGCGCGGTCACCCGCTACGCGGTGCGGCTGTCGGCTCCCGCGATCGTGTCGGCCCGAGAGGGCTGCGATATCGAGTTCAGCGGCAAAGTCAAGTCATTGGATCCGGAGACCCGCTCTGGTGTGGTGATCGTCGCCGCGAAATCCGGTGGCAAGAAGATCTTTGGCATGGCCACGTTGGGCGTCCGCTTCCGCTGACTGGCGGCGTCAGACGGGTTCGAACTCGATATGTATTGCGCTGAGGCCGCGCATGATGAACGTCGGATCGTACTGGTAGACACGGTTTTCCGGCGGCCCGTGCTGAGCCTCGGAAATCTTCGTGCGCGGTCGAGTGACTGGTCGGTGAAGTAGTCGACCGACTCCAAATCGCTCACGTCATCTCCTGAACAACCTGGCGGGGGCTTGCGTAATGGAACAAAAATTTGGTGTGATCTTATACGGGTCGCGCTCTGCACTGCCCGATGGTCACGGTGACGACGGCGGCCAGGCAGTTCAGCAAGGGCCTGCACAACCAAATTTTCGTTTCTTGCACGGCCGCCGTTATCGGAGCGTCGACGAGGGGATTTACACCATGATCGACTTCAAGGAGCAGGTCGCGGTCGTCACCGGAGGCGGCCGGGGCCTGGGCCGGCTGTACGCGTTGGAGTTGGCGAACCGGGGCGCGTCGGTGGTAGTCAACGACCTTGGCGGCAGCATGCACGGAGATGGCCAAGACGCCCGGGTCGCCGACGCCGTCGTGACGGAGATCGAAGCCGCCGGCGGCACGGCGATAGCTTCGTATCATTCCGTCGACACCCCCGAGGGTGGCGAGGCCATCGTCAATACCGCGGTAGAAGCGTTCGGTCGCGTTGACGCCGTTGTCAGCAATGCCGGTATTTTCAACAGCGTCCCGTTCGACCAACTCACCCATGACGATTGGACGCGCATGCTGCGGGTCCATCTCGACGGTGGATTCCACCTCAGCCAGCCGGCCTACCGGGTGATGAAACAGCAGGGCTATGGACGATTCGTGTTCATCTCGTCGTCGGGCGGGATGTTCGGTCAGCCGTCCGAAGCGCATTACGCCGCCGCCAAAGCCGGTCTGGTGGGCCTTTCCAATGTGATCTCGATCGAGGGCGCCGAACATGGCATCAAGTCCAACACCGTCCTGCCGTTTGGTTTTTCGCGGATGGTTACCGAAACCATTGGTGATCCGAAAGCCCTCGAGGAGATCGGCTTCACCAAGGTCATCAAACCCGAACTCGTCGTGCCGATCGTGGTGTTTCTGGCCAGCCGCGCCTGCGAGTTGACCCACCAAAACTATTCGGCCTGCGGCGGGAGGTTCGCCCGCGTCTTCGTCGGACTCGGCGAGGGCTGGCTCGCCGAACCCGACAGCCAACCCACCGCCGACGACGTCGTCGCCCATCTATCGGAGGTCACCGCCACCGATCCCTACACGGTTCCCGGCTCCATCTTCGAAGAGGTCTTCGCGATCTGCGAACGGCTCGGCGTCAACGCTCTGCAATAGACCGCGCCGGCGATGCGCCGCTCGACCAACACGTGCGTTATACCCTTGGCCGATGACCGCTCGCGGAGCACAGGCCATTCGCCTGGGTTTTTCGAGTCGCAGTGGTGCCCAGATGCGCACGCTGAACGCCGCTTTGGCCCTGTTCGCCGAGCATGGCGTCGGGGCCACGTCCTACCAGATGATCGCCGACGCGAGTGGTGTCACGAAGGGCGCCATCTATCACCAGTTCAAGACCAAGGACGAGATCATCATCGCGGTGGCCGAAATGGAACTGGCCAAACTCGACGACGCCCTGGAAGCCGCAGAGGCCGAGGATGATTCCGACGTCGCCCGCGAGTTGCTGCTGAACCGTATTGTCGATCACGCTGTCGAGCACCGCCAGGGGGCGAACACCTTTCAATTCGATCCGGTACTCGTTCGTCTGCTGTCCGGTCATGCCCCGTTCCAACGCTTTGTCGAGCGGTTGTACGGAATGCTGGTCGGCGACGACGAAGGACCGGACAAACTCGTTCGTCTTGCGGCCCTGACCTGCGTGGTAGGTGGCACGGTGGCCCACCCTCTGGTTGCCGAGGTCGATGACGAGACTCTGCGAACTCAAATGCTCAACGTGGTAAGACAACTCGTCGGTCTTCCGCAGCCCACGACCCGCGCCGGGCGGGCGGCCCGTTCGCGCACGCCGCGTACCGCATCGGCGTAGCGGCCGTCCAGTTCGGGCACATTGCCCTCTTGACATCGCTAGACGCTCGTCTAGGGTCATTTGCTATACGATCGTCTAGCTGCGGACGTGCAGGGAGTGGAGAACCCCGATGTCGTGGTGTGAAGATTTCATCGCCGCGTTCAATACGCATCAGGTCGAACCGATGCTGGCTATCTGTGCACCAGACATCAAGTGGGAGGACGTTTCCGGTCACATCAACTACGACGGGCACGACGGCGTCAAGCAAATGATCGAGCTGACCTTGATGGCCATCCCGGACTGCAAGTTCACCTATCACGGCGGTTTGAAACTCGAGAACTCGTACATGGTCGAGTGGACGATGTCGGGAAACGCGTTCGGGACCGACTTCGCCTGCCGCGGAGCATCCGTCGGCGAGACCAACGACCAGGGCGCCATCCTGCACAACCGCGACTACTGGGACTCGCGGTCATTCCCGGGAATGCCTGGCGGACCGGAGAATCCGTCAATGGACGACGTCGAGGCCATGAAGTCTGCAGCCGAAGGCTGAACCGCTAGCTGTCTGCGACAAACGAGGAGGTCTTATGGTTCCCGAAAAACTGATCACCGCCGATTGCCACATCACGCCTCCGCTGAGTCTGGTGAACGAGTTGCCCGAGCATTACCGGGAGTATTTCCCGCGCCTCGAGAAGGACGAGAACGGCAAGGACGTCTTCCAGCCCGGCCACATCGTGTCGCTGGCGATGATGACCGGAGAAGGCGCCGACTCTGATATCCGCTCCGATGCGACGGGTGCCGAAGGCAACGTAGTGGCGGAAGCTCGCCCCAGCCTGGATGCCGCTGAGCAGTTGGCCGATCTGGAGCGCGACGGCGTCTACGGCGCGGTGCTGATCGGCCGGATCGCTGACATGCCCAACGGGATCCCCGCCGATGCCGATACCGCCTATTGCCGGCTGGCCAACGACTGGCTTGCCGACCACTGGGGTCCCTACCTCGATCGCGTCGCGCCCGGAATCCATTTGCCGTTCAAGGACGTTGGCGCCTCGGTCGCCGAGCTCGAACGAGCGGCAGGGCTGGGTCTGCGGCCGGCGTTGCTTCCCGACGGAATTTTTGAACGGCCCTACTACATGGAGGAATGGGAGCCCCTGTGGGAGGCCGCGGACAGTCTGCGCGTGCCGATCACGATGCATGTCGGCGGGCTGCGCCAACCGCTGGTCGGGCCGGGTCTGATGGCATACCCCGGCCGCCAGGACATCGGCTGGTACGTGCAGAGCTGCGGCATGGGCGAAACGCTGGGCTGGATGACCTATAGCGGCGTGTTCGAGCGCTATCCCAACCTGCACGTGATCTGCACCGAAGGCTACGCGGGCTGGCTGGCGTTCGCGATGCAGTTTTACGATCACCACTTCAGCCAGAGTCGGCTGCATGACCTCGGCATCGATCACCTCATGGGACCGGCCAAGATCGACGTGCACCCGAGTTTTTATCTCAAGCGCCAGACACACGCGACGTTCATGTGGGATCCGCTGGCGATTCGTAACCGCGACCTCACCGGGCTGGACTGCTTGATGTGGGGCAACGACTACCCCCATCACGAGGGGTCGTTCCCATTCTCCGACGACTGGATCACCAAACAGTTCGACGGCGTTCCCGCCAACGACGTCGACCAGATCTGCCGGGGCAATGCCGCCGAAGTGTTCGGCATCAAGGTCTGAGCGTTGACCGACGACCACGACATCACTGACCAGTTCCGTCTCGACGGTAAGACCGCGCTGGTCACCGGTGCCGGCAAAGGCATCGGACGGGGCATCGCGCTCACCTTCGCTCGCGCGGGGGCCGACGTGGCACTTGTTGCCCGAACCAAGGACGACCTGGACGCCGTCGCCGAAGAAGTCCGCTCTGAGGGACGTCAGGCCGTGGCGATCGCAGCCGACGTCACCGCAATCGAGACCCTCGCCGACGTCGTCGAGCAGGCCGTGCGAGAACTCAGCGGGCTCGACGTCCTGGTGAACAACGCCGGCGGTGTCGAACAGCTCGGAACCTACATGGACATGACCGTCGCGATCCTCGAAAACGCCTTCCGCTTCAACGTTTCGGCGCCCTTCGAGCTCGGGCGTCACGCTGTGCCGCACATGCTCGCGCGCGGCGGCGGGGCGATTGTGAACATCGGGTCGATGTCAGGCATGCAGAACGAACGCGGTTTCCTGCCGTACAGTCTCGCGAAATCCGCGCTCGGCAAGTTCACCCAACTTGCTGCCATCGAACTTTCGCCGCGTATCCGGGTGAACGCCATCCACCCTGGCTGTGTCGAGACCGAAGCGCTGCGCGGGTTCATGGACGCCATGCCCGACGTCCGCGCCGGTCTGCAATCCAAGACCCCGATGCGACGCAACGGCACCCCCGAGGACATCGCCCGCGCCGCACTGTTTTTCGCGGCACCGGCATCGTCCTGGATCACCGGAAAGCTGCTCGAAGTCGACGGTGCAGCACCGGCGGGGCTGTTCCCCAACGAGTCACCCGATCTCTAGAAGAGGACCCACGTGGCCGAGGACATTCGATTCGACGACGAGGTGGTGATCGTCACCGGCGGTGCCGGTGGCATCGGCCGCTCTCAGGCCATCGAGCTGGGCCGGCGCGGCGCCTGCGTCGTCGTCAACGACCTCGGCGGCAGCCCTCGCGGCGGTGGCTCAGACCCGACGATGGCCCAGGCTGTCGTGGACGAGATCCGTTCTGCGGGTGGCAAAGCCGTCGCTAGCGGTGCCAGCGTATCCTCCGACGACGGCCCCGCCCAGATCGTGGACATTGCGATGGACAGCTGGGGTCGCATCGACGGATTGATCCACAACGCGGCCATCGTGCTCGACGATCATTTCGAGGATGTCACCGACGACGACCTCGACAACATCGTTGCGGTAAACCTGCGTGGCACGTTCCGGACGGTGCGGGCGGTCTACCGGGCGATGAAGGACAGCGGCGGCGGCCGCATCGTGACGCTGACCTCGGCATCGGGTTTGTCCGGGGCGTTCGGCCAGGCCGCCTATGCCACCACGAAGATGGGCGTAGTGGGCATCACCCGCTCGGTGGCCTGGGAGGGTATGCGGTTCGGCATCAAAGTCAACGCGCTGGCGCCGGCCGCCTTCGACACTCGGCTGTTCTCGGTATTCACCCCCGACGGTGACGCCGCATTGCGCGGCCGCCCACCCGAACTCGAGATCTCGTTGGATTCTGCGGAATACGTGGCGTTGCTGACCGCAAGTCGCGTGACACCGATGGCTCTGGCACTGGTGCACCGAAGCTGCCCAGCAACTGCCGAGATCTTCGGCGCGACCGGTGGCTACTACTGCCGCTACGCCATCTCGCACACCGAAGGCGCGACGTTCGGCCCGCATCCCAAAGTCGAAGACATTGCCGACAATTGGGCTGATATCCGGGGCGGGTCGCTGCCCAACGAGCTCGACGGGGAGGCGATGGCATGGGGTGTGCAGGCTTACTCCACCCGTCTGCAGGCTCTGGCCGCCCAACTGCAGACATCGGGGTCTTGATCCTGTTCGTGGTCCGACCTGCCCTCGATAGCCACCGTAGGTCTGCACAAGTGTTAACTCAGTCGCCCGGAAAATTAATGACGACCGCTCCCCCGATCGCGTCGCATGGCGTATTTTCAGGACAGCTGGCAACCCATGCTGTCGGGTACGAGTTCCGCCGTTGCGACACAGCCGCGAACTCCAGGCGTCCCGCGCCGCGACTCGGCATTCACGCTGATTATCTGCGCGCCGGGATCACCATTGAGTACTTCACCGGATTCGTACGTTTACCGAACGAGCCAGACCCTATCCGCGAACGCGGAAACCAACGGCCACGACAATTTCATGGCCTCGGAATTCCGCGGCCGCGACAGACGCCGCCGGCCGTCGCCGAGCAGCGCCGAAGAATGCCTGCGCACGCTGCCGGGGTTGGTGCTGCTGGATCGCTTACCTGTGCCCATGCTTGCCACTGGACTCGACGGCGTCGTCGTCTACACCAACCCCGCTTTCGCGACCATGCTCGGCCACCATCCCGACACCGTCATGTTGACCGGACAACTGCTTCCCGCGCTGCTGGTCGGACATTCTTCGACCCCGCCACGTGGTTGTGTCAGCGCACTGCGCGCCGCCGGCAACGCGATCATCGACTGGCGCCACGCAGAAGGCTTCGCGGTACGCAGCGTGATATCCGAGACGCTGTTCTTTCGTGCCTGTGATCAGATATTGCTGATCGGCGTCACCGACGTCACCGAACTAATCTGGACCACCCCACCCGAAACATTCTGAAGCCGCGTCTAGGCGTCTCGCCTGCAAGCGGCGTCATGTGCGAGGAGCGCAGGTGAGTCGACGCAGGCTGGCAGTTGTCGCGCTGTGCGCACTCGTCCTCATCGTCGGCGGGTGGATGCTGTCGCGCACCCACCCTGCCGAACCGGCGCCGACGACAGCCGGTCAAGTCAGTGAACCGGCGTGCCCGATAGCCACCCTGCCGCACGAAGTGGTCGACACTGTGAAGCGCATCCACACCGGCGGCCCTTTTCCGTTTCCGCACAGCGACGGCGCGGTGTTCACCAACCGCGAGGGCCATCTGCCCAAGCAACGCAGGGGGTACTACCACGAGTACACCGTGATCACCCCGCGAGCCCAAGACCGGTCGATGAGGCGGATCGTCACTGGCGGAACGCCATTGGCCTATCCGACCCAATACTTCTACACCGGCGACCACTACGACTCGTTCTGTCTGGTCACTGACGCTGGGACGCAACGATGACGCGAGAGCCGACCGAAAACCTGCCGGTGATCTACCGCCTCGACGGCCGGAAGATCAGATCCGCCGGCGACTTCTACCGCGAGATCGGTTCCGCCGTGAACGGACCGGGCGGCTATTTCGGGCGCAACCTCGACGCATTGGCCGATTGTCTGAGGGGCGGATTCGGCACCCCCGAAGACCGGCCGTACGAATTCGAATGGGAACACAGCGCGCTATCGCGGCGCTACCTCGACGAGATTCACTACGGGCAGCGGACATTGTTCGATGCGATACATGACGTCTTCAAAGACGCTGACGTGACGCTGCGCCTCCAGTGACGCCCTCGCTCGACCTGTCAGTCGTCTGACGCGGCTTTCCGTTTCTTGTGGGAGATTTCGATGTGGTAGCCGTGCAGCACGGTCACGATCATCGAGATTGAGACGACGCCTTCGGCGATGAAGAACGCCGCGAAGTCGATGAGTGATCCGATCGGTGGGTCTCCTGGCACCGCATTGCGCAACGGAATGAGCGCGAACAGCAGCGTGCCGAGGAAACCGAGAGCAGACCAGAACAACCCGAGCCTGCCGCTGGCGGTGTACCACGCCGCAATGAGCGCGGCGATGGTGAGGCACCACATGAACACCATGATGAACACCGCAAACATGACGGTGCTCGTCGAGCGTTTCACGCTCGCAGTTGCGGCGAAGAGCGACTGAGGCGTGGCGACCTTTTTGGCTTCTGCGCCGCCCTGGTGCACTTCGACGGTTTGTTCTTGTTGGGGAGCCACTTTGAAGAAAGAGTCGATGTTGTCGAAGACGACCCGGACCGGGACCGCCCGCTGATCCGTGCCGTCGCCGACCTTCACCCGGAAAAAGAAGTTCGTCGTGTAACTGTCGAGGGGATAGTCGGTGATGACCCCGTCCCGAAGCGCGAATTCGGTAGACACGAACTCTGGGCGTTCGTTCGCCTTGGCGACGACGGTGGCGTTGGTGACCGCATTGCTGGTCAGCGTCGCATCCTCTTTCAGTTCATGGGTGCGCTCGTCCAGCAAGGAACCCGAGCCCTTCAGTTCCAACTGAGCGCTCACCCGCGCTGTCGACGGGTCCACTTTCTGGATGAGGACGGTGACGGTCATATGGTCCGGGTTGGCAGTGTCGCCCAGGATCGTTGGATGGCGGGTCTTGTGATGCTCCAGCCAGTACAAGGAAACACTCAGGACTGTGAGCGTAATGACAAGGAGCGATAGAAAACTCAGCCGCGCGACGCTTGGCAAGCGCGGCAAACCGGGTGGCGTCGGCTGACTCGATGTCGAGCTCGACCGACTCATTGTTGACGTTGACATACTCAGCCTTCCCGAGGCGAGCAGTCGCGTTCGCCGGCGCAATCGCCAGCGCGAGACCCCGAGGTCCGCGCCCCCTCAGCCCGCCATCATGCCCCAGATGAGGCCGACGGACCTCCGAGGACGCGCCGTGCGGTCGGTGGAATTCTTTGCCGACCAGCCACGGTGCCCTGTTAACGCGTTGTAGCCAAACGCCATTCGAATTGCTGAGTCACCGGTGATTTTTGTGCATCTGTAACCGGCGATTTGGCAAGAGTTTCCGCTACGGTCTGCAAATGGCTACCGCAGCGGTGGCGTGGCCGCAATCGTTATTAAGTGCAGAGGGTCGGTGCGTCGCAGACGTTTCCGGGGCAATAGGTCTTGTGCGCCGCGTCGACCATTGTCCCGACATCCAACAATGTGACGCCCCTCTTGTTCAGGTGGTCGTGAATGTCGTCGGCGATCACTTGTGGCTGCCAGCCCCAGGTGAGGTCGTAGCAGATGAGGTGCGCCTCACCGATCAGCGCCTCTTCGGTGCTCGGCGGCCATGAAAGGCCCACGGCACGCAGCTTCGCAAGATATGCGTCGTCTTGCGGAGTGGCGTTCGCAATTCCGGTGCCTAGAGCCAAGGCGGCGCCGGCCATTACGGGGATGGTGAGTTTGACTAGCCAGCGAGGTGAGCTCATTGATTCGTTTCCTTTGATTAGGATGACACGACGCTGATAAACCGGTTAGAGCGTACTACGCTGTCGCGCGAACTGACTGGTCATCACAGATTAATTTCGATGGTGGTTCTCAGGATCGTGCCGATGTTCCGCATTCCCGACAGGGCACGGTCCCGCAGGTCAGCATCGGAGGCATTCCAGTTGGCGATCACGGCGTAGTTAAGCCAGACGGCGTTCCGGCCGATCATGCCGACATCTGCCCTGATCCCTGGATCGGCTCCAGTTTTGTTACGAATAACGAAGTTTCGATCCGACGGCGCATGTGCCAGCGGATCGAGGCCGAATACAGACGCGACCATCGAGAGGTCCACGTTCGTCACCAGCCAGGCATTCACCTGTTCTGACACGGTTGGGGATACCAGCTCGTTGCGCGCCAGCTGACTCATCAACAGCGACAACTCGGACGCCGATCCGGTCGACAGCGTCTCCGGATCGTCTGGGCCGCGGTGGTCTCGGACGTAATCGAGCAGCGCCGTGTGTTCTAAGCCCAGGGATTCGGCGAGGTCGTGGACCCGCTGCAAGCCAACATGTTTGAGGAGCGCGTTGGTCGCCAAGTTGTCGCTGACGCTCGCGATCAACACGCAGAGATCGTGCACCGCCAGTTCTTCGACCTGCAGCTGCTGCCAGATTCCCGAGTCGGCAACACGAAGTTCTGGATCCTGCCTGAGCAACGTGGTGCCAGTGAGCTCCCCGACGGCACATTGCCGTGCGACCTCGACGAGCAACAGGAGCTTCCCGATGCTTGCCGTCTTCATCGACTGATCGGCGTTGCGGCCGGCCACTTCGCGACCTGCGACATCTCGAATACAAATCGACCAATCGATGTCGACGGTGGTGGCGACAACGTCGTCGATCGATCGCTGGAGCACCTCTAGCCTTTGCGCCTCGAAGGTGAGTGTTCTTGTCGCGTCGACAGTATCGTGCGACGACGCGTCATAAGCCAGATCCCTAGTCGTCGTGCAGAAAGCGCGCCGCAAGCAACACCGCGATGCCGGCGAACACCAGGATCGTCACGGCGACCGCGGTCCAACCGCGAGCATCGAAGGCCACGCCTCCCAGCCATCCAATGGCGCTGGAGC
>NZ_DATNJW010000125.1:0-3054 GCF_035603715.1 Mycobacterium sp.
GGCATCGGCTGGGTTTCATGGTGGTAGTACAGGCAGGTCAGATCCCGCCAGCAGGAATCGCCCCGAAGCTTGATCAGGCCGGCCCCGAACTCGAGCCGAAACAGCAGCAACCGCGCGAGCCACATGGTCAGCAGCGGCGGCGCGATCCGGTCGTTGCCGAGAAAGATTGCCAGGAAACCCATTTCCAGCAACAGCGACTCCCAGCCGAACGAGTACCACGTTTGGCCGACGTTGACGATCGACAGGTACGCAACCCATAGCAGCAGCCACAGCAACACCGCCGCCCAGAGCGGCAGCACGTCGGCCAGTCCCGCGCCGATCCCTGCCGCCAATGCCGCACCCGACCACGCGACTGTGGCGAAGAATCGATCGGAGTAGTGGACGTGGAAGATGCTCGGCGTTCGGATGAACGACTGCCGGGCCAGATAACGCGGCACCGGCGTGAGCCCGTGCTCGCCGATCAGCGCCCGGAATTGCCGTGCGGCCGCCACGAATGCGAAGACATAGACGATCGCGGTGCCGCGCTCCAATATCAGCCTGCCCAGCCAATATTCCGGTGCGCTCAACCAGTCCATGTCCGTCGCTCCTGGTGAGGAGGTGGATTCCTATTGTCGCGCGTACCCGTCCGGTACACCGCAGAACCGCGGTGCTCGCAGCTATCGCTGCCCGACCGGGTACGGCGGCGGCACACCGGCGATCACCGCACCGAAGTTCGCCAGCGCCTTGTTGCCGCCCAACCAGTAACTGCTGTGGGCCGCGATGCTGGGCAGTCCGAACGGACCGGCGGGCCCCGGACCGGCGGCCAGCCGCAGGGCACCGAAGCCCGGGTCCGCCGGGTCGGCGCCCAACGTCCATTCGGTGACGATGCCGCCCATGTCGATCGCGTCGTTGACGGCACGCATCACAAACACGTTGCCGCCGGGGTGCAGATTCAGCCGGCCGGCGCGATCGACCAGCATGCCGGGGCTTCCGACCGCGATGACATTGTCGGCGTCGAGGTGGTGCCCGCCGGCGGCGGCCGCGCCGATCACGGTGGAGCCGTAGCTGTGGCCGACCACGGTGTCAACGGACGCCTGCCCGACATGCGAGGCGCGCTGGCCGTTTTCGAAGGCCGACAATCGATCCGCCCCGCCCTGCGCGGGCTGTGGGAAAGCCGCGCGGCTGAGATCCATTGGGCGGTCGTACCCCATCCACGTCGTCACCGAGACATCGCCTGGTTCCAGGCCGGGGTCGGCCGTTAACGCGGCGGTATACATGGCCAACGCCTTCTCGTCGCTGAACGTCAATCGGCTCAGGTCTTGTCCGGTTCCGGGTACGAAGATCGCATTGCGGCGCGCGGTATCGGGGTTCGCGATCGACACGGCGCCGTGGCCGAACTCGTCGAGCAGACCCAGGTAACGCTTCGGTCCGGCGGTGGACTTCAGGCTCGCTTGGACCGCCTGATAACCGGCCAGGTGTTGTCGGGCCGCGGCCAGTTGTGACTGCAACGCATAGAGCACGCCGTCGTCGACGTCGGGTTCGGCCATCAATTGTGCAATGTCGTGCTCTATCCGAGTGACGTCGCACCGGGATTGCTGCGTGAGCTCTTCCAGGTGCAACCGGTTGTAGTGGTCTCTGCCCAAGTGGTCAGGCGAATCCCACGGCATTCCGGGGTGGTTGCCAATGTCGTGGTCTTGGCTGTACAGCCAATCCTTTTCTTCAGTGCTGAGCTGATTCCACAGCTCGTTGAACTGCTTCGGATCGTCGGGCAACGGCCGTGACAGCGAGTCCTGGATCAGTGGTCGATTGTCATGTGGGCCCGGCGGAATCGGCCGATCCCCGTCGGCCATGTCGATCGCGTACGCCAACTGCTGATCTGCTGAATTTGCCTCTGCCACAATCGCATCCAGCCGATGTTGCAGCTGAATCTCGGCGATGAGCGCTGCCGTCGGCGGGCCGTCGAAATTCGAGCTCGGCACCACCTTGTCGGTGCGGCAGTCGATGGCCATCTGCAATTCGGCGGCGTCGCGGCGCAACTCGCTCAGCTGAGACTGCACGTGCACGATATCGTCGGCCGCCCGGCCAGCCGCCCGGGCCACCGCCAGCGACTCGTTGCCGTGCGCGTCGAGGTCCGACCGGATCGAGGCGCTGCTGTGTCTGCGGGCTTGCGCGGTGACGCCCTGCCAGGTGTCGAACACCGCTAGTGAGGCCAATTCTCGGGCGGCCGCCAGGGTCGCGCGCCCACGCGCGCCGGCCGCATGGAACACCTCGCGCACCGCCTCGGCGCGCCACCGATCGATGTCGGCCACCGTCAAAGCCACGTCTCACCACCTCACACCGAAGATGCGCTGCCTATCCCGTAACAGCGGCGCAGCCGCCCTGCAACTCACGTGTCGGTGCGAAACCCGCGGAATGCGATGCCCATGCACAGCGGGGCGTTAACGCTCAGCAGGCCGCATCACGGTTGAAGCGGCCAGTGCCGCAAGTGAAATGAGGGCGAGCAGTTGCACTGCAGCCGAATGGCCCGCATAGCCGTCGACGGATCGCCACGGATGCCGCGACAGCGCCGCACCGGCCAGGATCAGCCCCCCGGCGCTCAACCACAGGGTGACGGCATCGCGTCGTCGTGGACGATTACGTAGCGCCCACCGCATACCCAGTGCGGCGCCGAAGACCAAGACGCCTGGCACCCCGGCGATCAGCGCGCCGGCGGTCAGCATCGCGACGGCGGCCCAGGGCCCGGGCGTCCACGGGCGCGCGGCGGAATCGGTCGGCCGGCGTCGCTGCGGCCACCACGCCAGCAGCGCCAACAGCGGCAGCAGCGCCAGCCCGCCGGCCAGGCCGGCCCGGTACAGCGCGTTGGGCGCGAAGGTCAGCGTGATGGTGCCCGACGTTCCGGCCGGCACCACCCATCCCTGCTGCCATCCATTGACCGCCAATGGTGTCAATCGAGTTCCAGTGCTGGTGTGGGCCACCCATCCGGTGTTGATACTTTCCGGAACGACCAGCACCCGCGACGTCGTCCCGTCCGGCACCCGCACTTCGCGACGGGCCGGCCCCCACACTCCGGTGGCC
>NZ_DATNJW010000126.1:0-4141 GCF_035603715.1 Mycobacterium sp.
AGTGACGACCTTCCGAGCGAACTTCCGGACTTGTTGGCAGTGCTCTCGATACGACTGGGCCCAATCGATCGCGTGACCTACAACTTTGTCGACTGGGCGACAGCGCCGGCCGAGTTCCCGACGGGCGAGGATATGGTCCGACTCAGCGGCTACTACCAGCAACCGGGCAACACCATTCAAGTCGTCGGCATCGATCGCACCAAGCTCGTTCTCTTGGTGGTACCGACTCGCACCGACCCAGAGCACGCACACGACATCATGATGTCGGCGGCAGGGCCTAACAACGCATCGTCAGTCGACGGACTACTGAACGACTAGCGAGCGGGCCGACGCTTGCGGGTATGCGTCGTCATCTCGGTGACGACCGAGCGGCCTTGTCCGCGAGGAGATTTGCCTGCGGCTGCCACCAGGGTGTCGAGCGCATCGACAATTCCGGTCGCGATGTAGTCGACCCCGGGCACATTGTCCGGACACACGCACACACTGAGATCCATCTGCTCGCCGTGGGTCGTTGGCGTGATGGTCAACCCACACCCTTCCAGCAGCGGCGTCACCGTCTGCATACCGACGACCTTGGCGCCGGCCCAGTACGCCGGCGACGAGTGACCCGCGTCGGGAGAGACACTGCCGTGTGAGATCGGCGTCAGTCGTTGCCGCACATCCAGTTGTTTGACGATTCGCATACCCGCGTGGAGCACACTCGACGGGATCAACGACATAATGGCCGCTGCGTTACCGGTGAAGAGTTCCTTGTCGTCATCGTGACAATGTGCGGTGTTCATCCGCTCGGTAGCTGTGTGCAGGTTGGTCAGTATCTCGATGGGATCGACGAGCTGCACCGGGATGCGGATCTGGCCCGCGATCGGCGACTCTCGATCGTCGGTGGGCGCAGCAACTGTTTGCGCAAGCGGCATCCACATCGCCAAGGGATCGTCGGGCACGGTGTCGTAGCGCTGCAGCCAAGCACGCATCGACAGAGTGCACGCGGCCAGCAACACATTCGTGACGTCGCCGCCGAACGCGGTGCTGACCGCCTCCAGATCGGCGTGCCAGATCGAGGTGAACGCGACGGCCCGGCGGTCGGTCAGGGGTGCGCTGAACGCATTGCGTGGAACTGGACCACGCATCGATGGCACCGCTGGCGGCACCGAATCACCTTCGTCTACCGGATTCGTCCCGCCCAGCTGCCTGCGCACTACGTGCAGCAGACCAGAGACGGTCTCCGCGACCAGGTAAAGACCCTTGAATTGGAATTCGAGAAGCTCGCTGATCACCTCGGCCGCGAGTTCACCCACCGCAGGTTTGCCCGGACTCGCTTGCCTCGGTTGATCGTCATGGTGGGGATCAGAGCTTAATAACCGGGACCAGATGGCTGCCGCACCGACACCGCGCTCGCTCAATACCGGCGATAGGCGTAGCGCCAGCGCCCACTGGCCACCCGACAGACCGTCAATGCTCCAGGCTTCCCAGAGCATTTCGCGTTGATGACGTGATCCCGCGCTCAAGTGCGCGATCAGGTCGGCGAATTCGCGCGGACCGCCCGGCACCTGAAGCGTTGCCCGGTGGATCTGCGACGACGGGTCATACCTGTCGATCTCGGTCCAAAATGGCGGGCCCACTCCCCACGGCCGGTCCACCAGCCTGCTGCGAAAGCGCGTCAGTTGCGGCAACGACGAGCCCACCCATTGCTGTAGCCGCTCGTGACTGATGTGGTCGGCTGGCTCGATAACGATGAACGACACGGTGGGTGCCTGGTTGGTCGACTTCTCCATGAGAAGCCGTAAGCCATCGACCGCCGATGACCGGACAGCCGTGAATATGCCTCCGGTCAAGCTGACCAAATCCTTTGAACGACAACCTCATTTTCGCGTGCGAAGCACCGCTGACCGTGCAGACACTACTCTCGTCCGGGCCAGAAACACACCCGCGGTATTCGATCTCCGTCTACAGAAACGAGTTTTCGTTGGTCAGTCCGCGCTCCGGGAACGCGCCGAGCGCAAAGGTCTCGGCATTGCCCAGCCCGGTGCCGCCGCCGACCGGATCGTCGATCCGAACCAACAGGTCCCGAAGCTGGTGCAGCTGACGGGCGTTCTCAGGCTTGTCGCAGTCGGTGATATGGCTTCCCTCGACCTTCAGGTCACCGACCCACTCGCCGTACACCCAGTCGTTCCAGCCGTAGTAGCCCGCGGTGCCGAGGTGAAAGCCGGTCGGGCCGGCGGCAGTGATCGTCAGTGGACGTTGGGAACCGTCCGTGTCGATCAGGGTGATCGTTCCATGGGTGAACCGCCGGTTGCCGTCTTCGAAGTGCATGTCCTGTTCGACCGACGGGAATCGGTGCGAGGTGCCGTCGGGGTTTTGTTGCTCTGCCTGGCAACGGATCTCGGTGAACCCGTCACCACGCTCCTCCTGATACATCACGAACAGCGAGTAGGCCGATCCGTCCGGGCGAGTCAGGGTCATCGGCAGCCACGTCATGAACATCTGCTTGATCTTGCGGCTCCCGCGCGGCAGTCCCGGTATCGGTTTACCGATGCCGGGCCGCAGGCCCCAGGAGTGGTCCCGGATCGAAATCCACTCATCGGCAACGATGTCGACGCGGCTGCCTTCGACCTCGACCCAGCCCGACGCCACCCCGACCTGGTGGTAGCGCAGGATGTTGTGTGTCACCCGGTATCCGTCCGGGCTGCGGTCCGGCCAGGGGTCCTCCAGCGATGCGTCGAAACTTCCGCGCAGTTCCACGTCGAACGCGATCGGCTGATGTTCGTTGGCGTCCAGGCTGATCCGGATCGCCCGCAACGGTTCGACGACCCGATAGTGAATCGGCCCGACTTCGGTGCTCGCCGGCGCCGACGACAACCGGCGGCCCGCGCGCACCGTCCACTGTTCGGTGCCGCGGCACACACCGGCGGCACCGTCGAAGACGCCGCGGTTGGTGTACTTCCCGATCCCGAGGACGACCTGCAGCGAGTTGTCCCGCGCGTGCGCGATCGTCCAGATCTTCTCCGTCCACGACGGGTCCGACTGACTCACCGTGGCGAAGGTGTCAACGATCTGATGGGTGAGCAGCTCATCCTCGGGCACCAGGGCGCCGTAGTTCGTTGACAGCAAATCGATTACCTCACTGCTGGGGGACGGGACGGGGATAAAACCTGGTCATATCACTACCCTGCTCGTATTCACGCATCCAGGTGTCCGCCCAATCCGGCAGCGGTTGGTCGGCCGGATCGTGGTGCGGCGCCTGCGACAACACCAGCCGCCAGACCATCGCGCACAGCTGGCGGGTGGGGACATCGCCGAACAGCGTCGGCGGACCACCGCGGCGGCCCCGCCGGCGACGACCGCCGGGCCCGCGGAAGGTGAACTCGCCGTACAGCAGCGAGATCGACAACAGCTCCTGCGCCGATGCGCCGCGGTCCTCGAATGGAACGACCTCGTCGAAAACCTTTGCTATCGCTCCGGATACGGCGCCGACGTGGCTGAAGGTGTCCCGAATGTGTTTGGTCCGATACCACGGGTCGGGGCTGATGTGCCGGTATAGCATCAGTCCGGAGCTGCGGTGTTCGATCTCCTCGACGAAGTGCCACATCATCAGCGAGGCGACGCGCCGGTCCCCCGCGCCGAACAGCGAATCACGGTTGTCCAGAATGACTTTGAACAGCGGGGTGAACGTCGCCTCCAAGTTGGCGATGTAGGCGGCGTGGAATTCGATCGGCCGCTCCTCCAACAGCTGGTCGTAGGCGCTGCAGGCGTCCTCGTAGCACTGTTCGAGTTCGGGATAGCGCTGCACCAGCGCGAGCATGTGTTTGCGGTGGGCGGACGCGTGCTGCGCTTCCTGCCGCAGGAACGCCTCGGCCTCGGCGGCGACGTCCGGGTCCTCCTGCAATTTGTCTTGAGCCCTGCGGACCACGTTGACGATGTAGCGCTCGAACGGGACGGCAATGAAGGTGAAGGCATTGCAGAACAGACCGAAATTCGGGTTGTCGGGCTGCCACATGAACGGCACGCTTGCGTCGAACTCCCACGGGATCTTGCGGATCACGAGGTTGGTCACCGTCGCTACCTTTCAATCGATCAGGGCCAGCGGTAGGCTCAGTGTGACATTTGACCCCCAAGATGTAAAGGAAGCGATGGCGGCCTCCGC
>NZ_DATNJW010000127.1:0-3779 GCF_035603715.1 Mycobacterium sp.
CGACCAGCCGCAGTACGCCGTGGTGGAGGGCGTCGCCGTGGACAAGAACGACCTCGACCACAAGTGCCCGACCTACACGCAGCTCCTGGTTACCGCACCCGAGACCACCGAAACCTTCACCGTCCCAGTCAGTATCGACACCTGCGAACTTCAGGTACACCCAATGGGGTCAGAATGGTGACCTGCAAGCTGTTCATCGCGGTGGCCGCTGGCGCGGTCGGCGCGACGGTGTTCGGCGCCCCCGCATCCGCGCAGCCCGCAACAACACCGGCCGCCGGTTGCGCGGAACTCGGCGGGACGGTACAGACCGATCAGACGTGCCACATCGAGAGCAAAACCGGTACGTACTCGATCGACATCAGCTATCCACTCGGCTATCCCGACCAACAGGCGGTGACCGACTTCGTCAAGCAGGACAGGGACGACTTCGTGGACTTCATCGCTACGCTCCCGCCGCGGGACTGGCCGTTCGAGCACGGCGTGCGCCCGCACACGTTTACATCGGGGACGGCGGCCTCGGGCACTAAAAGCGTCGTCCTCGATCTCTACACCGACAGCGGTGCCCACCCCGTAACCGGATTCCGCTCGTTCAACTACGACGTAAGCACACACCGCCCGATCACGTTCGACGCTTTGTTCAAGCCGGGAGCCGACCCGGTGGCGGCGCTCGACCCGATCGTCCAGCGCGAGATGGACAAGCACTGGCAGGGCTACGGCGGCCCGGCACCGCACAACACGCTCGGGGCCAGGATGTATCAGAATTTCGCGCTCACCGATGACGCAGTCATCTTTTACATCCCGCAAGGCATGTGGCTGGCGGAAGTTGCGGGCCCACAGCAGATCTCAGTACCCCGGTCGGAGCTGGCATCGGTGCTGGCCTAGAACTCGACAGAGGCTAGTCCTTTCATCGCCGGCCGCCGTCGATGGCGACATCGGTACCGGTGATGTAGGCCGCCCGGGGAGATGCCAGGAAGCCGATCAGGTCGGCGACCTCCTGAGGTTCACCAGCGCGGCCCTGCACGGTCGTCTTGGCAATGGCATCGAACAGTTCCCGTTCGGCCGCATTGGTATAGACCGGCCCTGGCGAGATGGAGTTGACGCGGACGCCCGTGGGCCCGAATTCCGCCGACCACGAACGGGTTAGCGAGGCCAAGGCGGCTTTGGTGGCGCCGTAGGCGGCGGTTGTGGGCTGACCGACAGCGCCGGCCCGGCTGGCCACGTTGATGATCACCCCGTATCCGCGGGCCGCCATCTTCGGCGCTAGTACCGACACCAGTAAGTAGGGGGCTTGCACGTTGGCGGCGAACAACTGATTCAGAGTGTCGGCGGCCAGCTTTTCCGTCGGACCGAACCAGGCGAATCCGGCGTTGTTAACCAGGACGTCCACCTCGCCGACCTCGCTGGCCAGCCGTAGCGCTTCGGCGGGCTGACTCAGGTCGGCGGCTACGAATCGGGCTGAGCCTCCGGCGCTTTCGATCTTTTGGACCACTGCCGTCCCGCGTCCGACGTCGCGGCCGTGGACGATCACCGTCGCCCCCTGCGCGGCCAGTTGTAGCGCGGTGGCCTGACCGATTCCCGACGTCGCACCGGTGACCAGCGCAACTTTGCCTTCCAGGTTCCGGTCGACCGTGTCGCTTGTCATGATCCCTCCTCAAAACTTGTACTGATCTGTCCAATCACTGCAGCGAACGCGGCCTCGTCGCCGACAGTTTCGGTCATGTCGCTCAATCGCCTTGGGCTGCAGTCTGTTAGACCTGGGCAAAGCCACCGTCGACACTCAGCTCGGTGCCGGCCACGAAGCTGCTGTCATCAGAGGCCAAGAACAATGCTGCTGCCGCGATCTCTTCCGGGCGGCCCATCCGGTTCAGTGGGATGCCCGCGGCAAACGTCGCCCGGATCTGGTCGGCTTCCTCCGGTGAGCTGGCTTGCGCGTCCATGATCGGGGTGTCGATCGGGCCCGGGCTCAACGTGTTGAACCGGATGCCCCGATCGCCGAACTCCCGGGTCCACGTCCGCACATAGGAGCGCAGTGCGGCCTTGGTCGCGCTGTAGGTGCTGTAGCCATTGATGCCGACGTACCCGGCCACCGAGCCGACCAGAATGACCGAGCCGCCCTCGCGCATCAAAGGCAGGGCCTTCTGGACCGTGAACAGGGCTGCCCGGGCGTTAAGGTCGAAGGTGAGGTCGAAGTTCTCCTCGGTGACCTTGCCCAGCTCCTCAGGCTCCACCCGGCCCGAGTTCACCAGCAGGATGTCCAGCGCACCCTTCTCCTCGAGGACCGTCGCGAACAGCCGGTCCAGGTCTGCACTTTTGGTGCTATCGACGGCGACCGTGGACACGCCCTCGCCGATCAGCGCCTTGGCCTTGTCCAACTCGCTTTGGCGACGCCCGGTGATGAAGACATAAGCGCCTTCTTCAACGAATCTCTGCGCGCTCGCTAGTCCGATACCGCTGCTGCCGCCGGTGATCACGGCGATCTTGCCATCCAGTCGTGCCATCAGTTCATCCTCATTTCGGTTTCTGTGTAATGGGAACGGGTCATGCCCGTGCCGGGAAGGCGGGACCGAACATGGGTAGCCCGCTGACAGACTCATCTCGGGTTGCCTCGTCTTGGATCACATCCCAGTGCTCAGCGAGAAGACCGTCCTCGATCCGGACGACGTCGGCGACTATCCAATCGGCGGGCTGCCCGACATTGCTGAACCGCCCGTGCAACATCACATAGTCACCGCCCGCGATGACCAGCCCGCTCTCGTAACGCATGTCTGGCGGCGCGGCCTTCACGAGCTCGAACAAGCCCTCACGGCCCGGGGCGATATGCGCGCTGTGCTGGATGTAGTCCGGCGACCAAAACCTCTCTGCGGCCGCGTAATCACGCCGGTTGAACAATGCGTCAAACGCTTCCAGGACGAACGCCCGGTTCCTGTCCTCTGCTGCTGTCGCCACGATCTGCCTCCTTCAAGTCTTTGAACAGATCGGTACAAGAAATATTCCGATTGTTGGGTTAGTCAACTCAGATTCTCGGCAGACGCACGAAAAAAACCAGGAAAACAGGCTCGGTGGCAATCTGTGGCAGCACATATCAGACAGATCTGTCTGATATGCTGATGCGATGGCGACGAAGACAACAGAACGGCCCTCGGCGCGCGAGCGACTGCTCGCCGCGGCCGACGAGCTGTTCTATCGCGACGGCGTCCATTCCACCGGAATCGACGCCGTAATCGAAAAGGCGGGAGTCGCAAAAGGCTCCTTGTACTACATTTTCGGCGGGAAGGACGAGCTGGTCGCGGCCTATCTTCGTGGGCGCCATGAACGGTTCCGCCAGCGGGTCGAGGAGGCCCAGTCCGGTCTCGATGATCCGGCGGACAAGATCCTGGCGCTCTTCGATGCGCTCGCTGACTACGTATCGCTTCCGGAGTACCGGGGCTGTCCCTTCGACAGCGCGGCCGCCGAAGCGCCGGCGGGGGAGTGCCAGGTGTTGGCCATCAACGAGTACCGCGACTGGTTGCATCAGTCCGTTCGCCAACTCGCCGAAGATACCGGCGTGCCCGACTCCCAGGCGCTGGGCGAGGCGCTCATCGTGCTGTACAACGGGGCGCTGGCGACGGCGAACACGGGACCGCCGTCGCGCGCCGCCGCGATGACAGCTAAACGCCTTGCGCGGCTGACCCTGGCAGCGGCGAAAGCCTCTAGTTCAGTCTGATTTGGGCGTCAACGCGATCGACGACACGGTCAGAACGGCCACGGTGCTCGATCTTGGTGACGAAGGGCGACGTCAT
>NZ_DATNJW010000128.1:0-2167 GCF_035603715.1 Mycobacterium sp.
TGTTGGGCTCAACGCCGCGACGGGTGAGTACGAGGACCTGCTCAAGGCGGGCGTGGCCGACCCGGTCAAGGTGACGCGTTCGGCGCTGCAGAACGCGGCGTCCATCGCGGCGCTGTTCCTGACCACCGAGGCCGTCGTTGCTGACAAGCCGGAGAAGGCCGCCGCTCCTGCCGGCGACCCGACCGGTGGCATGGGCGGTATGGACTTCTAAGTCCGCATCAGACAACGAGAAGCCCGGTCCCCAGGTGGGGCCGGGTTTTTCGTATTTGTGGGTCCGTAGGGTTGAGAAATGCCTCTTCCACCGCCGTCGCCCACCAGCACCGCCCTCGTGACGGGTGCTTCGTCGGGCATCGGCGCCGACATCGCCCGAGAACTGGCCGACCGTGGCCACGGTGTCACGCTGGTCGCCCGTCGCGAGGACAAGCTGCGCGAACTGGCCGGCGAAATCGGGGGGCGGGTTCGCGTCGAGTGGATCGTCTGCGACGTCGCCGATGCGGCTGCGCGCGCCCGGCTCTTCGACGAGGTGGGCAGTAGAGGTCTGACCGTCGACATCCTGGTCAACAACGCCGGGATCGGCACGATCGGGTCAGTGACCAAGACCTCCGCAGACGCTGAGATAGCGCAGGCACGGGTGAACGTGGAGGCCGTCATCGATCTCACGACCCGTGCCGTCCAGCAGATGGTGACGCGTGGACGCGGCGGAATTCTCAACGTCGGATCCACCGCGGGCTTCCACCCATTCCCGGGGCAGGTCGGCTACGGCGCCACCAAGGCGTTCGTAAAGTCGTACACCGAAGGGCTGCGCGGCGAACTCACGGGCAGCGGTGTCACCGTGGCATTGCTGTGTCCCGGCCCGGTGCGTACCGAGTTCGTGAAAAGCGCGGGCATGGATGAGCGGGCCTTCGCCGCCGCGTTTCCGAAGTTTCTGTGGATGGCGTCGCGTGACGTAGCGCGCATCGGCGTCGACGCGCTCGACGGCGACCGCGGAACGGTGATCCCTGGGCTGCCGAGCCAGCTCAGCACGCGACTGTTCCAGTTCACTCCTCGACGGCTGCTGATGCCGCTGCTGAAAAGTCAGCATCCGGGCCTTCGCAGGGACCGGTCAGCGGACTGACGCGGGCCATTCACGCATCCAGCCCTCCACGGGCAGGGCGAGGGCGTTGCACAGCGTGCAGATCGTGCGGTACCAGCCGACGGCCGTGAGCAGTTCGATCCGTTGCTCGTCGTCGAGATCGCGGCCGAGCGCTGCCCAGGTTGCGTCGGACCACGTCCCGGCGCGTTCCAGTTCGTCCACCGCCTCGATCACCGCCCGATCGGCTTGGGTCCAGCGCGGGTCGTCCGAACCGCCGGTCACCAGTGCGTCGCACTCGTCGTCGCTGACGCCAGCGATGGGACCCCAGAATGCGGCCTGTCCGCCCCACTCGTACGCGCATCCCACCAGCGCGCAGATCCTCAGGATCGCGATGGTGCGGGTGCGGGGCGGCAAGAGCGCCGCCACGTACAGCGACTCGCCCAGCTTGCGCAGTCGGCCGGCCAGCACCGGGTGGCGCTGAAGGCAGCGAACCAGTAGCAGCGGTTCGTAGGTACGGTCCGGGTGACCCCAGCTGTTGATCCCCGCGGCGTCGTCCTCACTCCAAGGCGGGGCGAGCGGTTCGATGCGACTCACGTGGTGCTCGAGGCGTTCATGCGACCGAGGATAGGCCGGGTTTTTTGCGAATCTGGGTAACTGATCTACTAAACGTTCGAACAGTTGGGGATGAAGGGAACGACATAATGGCAAAATCGTTACGGCGCACAATCTTTGGAGTAATCCCCGCTAGCGTGCTGTGCATCATGTTCGCGCCGACCGCCGGCGCCGCGCCCGATCCGTGCTCGGCCAGCGGGCTGGCTGCCACCTCGAGCGGGGTGCTGAACGCGGCGAGCGGATACCTGGACAGCCATCCGGATGCCAACAATGTGCTGACCGCCGCGGTGAACCAGCCACCCGCCGACGCCAAGTCCTCGGTTCGCGGCTATTTCCTCAGCCACGTCGGCGAGGCGCTGGAGTTGAAGGGCATCGCTCAGCCGCTGCTCGACCTGAAGGGCAGGTGCAACGCCTCGGTGTCGCCGGACCAGTTGGCGTCGCTGTTCGACGCACTGTCCGCCGGCTAGGCGGGGACTGGCTGGG
>NZ_DATNJW010000129.1:0-10508 GCF_035603715.1 Mycobacterium sp.
GCGGCTGGTTGCCGCGGTGAGCTACCTGCTCGATGGTTACTCGGTCACCGACGCCGCCCACCTGGCCGGGTTTGCCGACGGGTCGCATGCCAACAAGGTGTGCTGGGAGATGACTGGGGCGACCCCGCGCGAACTCGCCGATGCGGTTCGACGCACCTTGATCTGACGGCCTGATCTGACGGATCCGTACAAGCGCTCCCGTCGTGGCTGAACCACGCTTGGGATATGCCTGCAATGTCTTCATTCGAACGTGCCTACTGCTGCAGCTCGTTTTGGCGTTCCAGCAGCTCGACCGTCGCGCGTGTACTCCGCGCTCAACGACTGGGCCGCGATGTCCTGGAAATCGGCGCCGGGAGCGGATCCGTCGCCCAACAGGTTCTCTCGGAAAATCCCGAACTTGTCTGGACCGCAATAGATATTGATCCGCAGATGGCGCAGGCCGCCACCACGCGGTTGGGCGGGTTCGCACGCGCGTCGGTGAAAACGGCCGATGCCACCGCGATGCCATTCCCAAATGATTCCTTCGACTCCGTCGTCAGCTGCCTGATGCTGCACCACATCATCGACTGGGAGCGCGCCGTGGAAGAAGTCGCACGCGTGTTGCGTCCGGGAGGGACCTTCGTCGGTTACGACCTGACCCGCACTCCACTCGCGAGCCTGTTTCATCGATTGGACGGCTCCCAGTACCGGCTGATCGTGCCCGACGACTTCCGCGCCGAGTGCGCCCGACATGGTCTCACGACCAGCCTGCAGTCCCGCCTGCTCGGCCATGTCATGCGATTCGTCGCCCACAAGAACTGAAAAGCCCACCGAGATAAGGAGATATTGTCATGACAGCTAAACGAACCCGGGTCAAGGCCGCGGTGGTCCGCGGCGCCTTCGGCTTGCCCAAACCGGTCCGCCGACTGCTGGCGGGCGCGCCGCTGCGAATCGACGGACAGGTAATGGCGCTGGACGCACAGCTTGCCATCGCCCTCAAAAATCGTTCAGGCTCCGATGTTTTCGATGGAGCCGTGGAAGAGGCCCGAGCACGGTATGACGAGCTTCCGCATCTCATCGGCTACCAGCCACCGGTGCCGGTCGCGACCCGGGAGATCGCCATCCCCGCCGAGCACGGCGAGGTCCCAGCGACCCTCTACACCCCCGCCGACGTGCCCGAGCCGTCCGGGCTGCTGGTGTACTTCCACGGCGGCGGCTTCTCGGTCGGTTCACGGTTCAGCCACGACCCCATCGCCCGTTACCTGGCAAGCCATGCCGGCGCTCGAGTCCTCTCGGTCGAGTACCGGCGCGCCCCGGAACACCAGTTCCCCGCCCCTGTGCACGACGCACTCGCCGCGTTCGAGTACGCCCGCGACCATGCTCGCGATCTGGGTGCCGATCCCGCCCGCATCGCAATCGGTGGTGACAGTGCCGGCGGCAATCTCGCCGCCGTGACCACCCAGCAGGCGGTGCGACGAGGCGGCATAGCGCCGTCGTTCCAGCTGTTGATCTATCCCGCGACCGATCTGAGTACCCGCCGGCCGTCGCGCGACTTGTTCGCCAACGGTTCGACCTTCACCGAACGCAATCTTCAGTGGGTGATGGCCAATTACATACCCGCGGGAACCGATCTGGAAGATCCGCGACTGTCACCACAGCATGGCGACGTCGCCGGCTTACCGCCCACCTATATCGCCAGCGCTGGTTTCGATCCGGTCCGCGACGACGGTGAGGCATACGCGCACAAGCTGCGGGCCGGGGGGATCCCGGTGGCATTGACCCGTCAGGCCGACCTGCCACACGGTTACCTCAGCTTTATCGGGCTGGGCGGCCGATTCGCCGAAGCCGCCGGCGAAGCCGCCGGAGCGCTGCGACTCGGCCTCGCCCTGGGTTCATGGTCACCGACCCAACGGAGAGCCGGTGAACTTGTCGGGGTTGGCGATATCCCATAGGGCGCAGACCTTTCCGTCGCGCACCGTCATCGCGATGATCCGCGGCAGCATCTCGCGGTATCCGTCGCTGGCCGGCAGGCCGGCCGTGTAGATGCCGAGTTCGCCGTTGATGAACCCCAGCTCGTAGGCGGTATACATGGACGGCCCATAACGTTGGGCGAGACCGAGCATGAACCGAACGACCTTGTCCGCGCCATGGATGACCTGAACTGCCGTGGGCGCCTTGCCATCCGAATCGCCGGTGAACGTCACGTCGGGATGCAGCAGCGCGACCACGGCGTCCAGGTCACCGTCTCCCATCGCGGCGATCAGCCTGCCGACCACCTCGTTGTGCGACGGATCGGGTTCCGGTGGCGGAGAAGTGGTGACGGCTTTGCGGGCCCGCGAGGCGAGCTGCCGGGCTGCGGTCTCGCTGGTCCCGAGCACCTGCGCCACGTCGGCGAACGGGATGGCGAATCCGTCGTGCAGCACGAACGCAACCCGTTGGTCGGGCGAAAGACGTTCGAGCACAACCATCGCCACGAACCGGGCATCCTCCTGTGCCACCACGGCAGACAGCGGATCGGCTCGATCAACGCCGGTCACCACCGGCTCGGGCAGCCAGTTGCCGGTGTACGTTTCCCGCCGGTGCGCTGCCGACCGCAACCGGTCCAGCCCGAGCCGGCTCACCACAGTGGTCAGCCAGGCCTGCAGGTCGGCGATTGCATTGTCTTGTCGAGCCCAGCGCAGCCAGGCTTCCTGGACGATGTCCTCGGCATCGGCGACGGTTCCGGTCAGCCGGTAGGCGACCGACATCAGATGCGGCCGCAACGCTTCGAATTCGGTGACCTGCCGGGCAGAGGTCATGTGGCGAGCGTAACCGTAAGCGATCGAGGTGCAGTGCTCGCCGCTATTGTGAGCGGGTGCACGTCTTGTCGGTCAATGTGGCACGACCCCGCGTCAACCCCGACCCACGCGCGCAGTCGAAGCTGACCGGCATCGACAAAAAGCCTGTCTCCGAGGCCGTACAAGTACGACCGCCGGGGCGGAGTCAAAGCGATGCGAGTGGCCTGCTCGGCGACACCATCGGAAATCCGAAGCTGCACGGTGGAGCTGACCAGGCGGTCTACGCCTACGCCCGCGAAGATCTCGACCGCTGGGAAGCGCGCCTCGATCGAACCCTCGACAACGGAATGTTCGGTGAAAATCTCACCACCGTCGGTGTCGACCTGACGCAGACCCGCATCGGCGAACGGTGGCGGATAGGGACCGGAACGCTGCTCCTAGAAGTCTCTGCGCCGCGTACACCCTGCCGGACGTTCGCGTCGTTCCTGGATCTGCCGCGATGGATCAAGACCTTCACAGACGCCGGCACGCCCGGCGCGTACTTTCGTGTCCTGTCCTCCGGTGAGGTCCGGGCTGGTGATCAAATCACCATCGAGTACCGCCCCGATCACGACGTGACCATCGGCCTGGTCTTTCGCGCTCGCATGACCGATCCAGCTCTGGCTCCCGCGCTACTGCAGGCCGACGCACTCTCCGCCGAGCTCAAAACCTTTGCGCGACAACGTGCCACATGACTGACCACCTCTGGCTGCACTTCGCGCGGCACGGCCCGGATATCACACCGCCGGTCATCACCCGTGGTGAAGGCGTGACGATCTTCGACGACACCGGCAAGAGTTACCTCGACGGGCTCTCCGGGCTTTTCGTGGTGCAGGTCGGACATGGCCGCGCCGAACTGGCGCAAGCCGCCGCCCGGCAGGCCGGCACACTCGCCTACTTTCCGTTGTGGGGGTACGCCACACCACCCGCAATCGAGTTGGCCGACCGGATCGCGGGCTACGCGCCCGGCGAGTTGAACCGGGTGTTCTTCACCAGCGGCGGCGGCGAGGCTGTCGAATCGGCCTGGAAACTGGCCAAGCAGTATTTCAAGCTCACCGGCAAACCTGGTAAATACAAAGTGATCTCACGTGCGACCGCCTATCACGGCACCCCGCAGGGTGCGCTGGCGATCACCGGATTGCCGGCCTACAAGACGCCGTTCGAACCGCTCACACCCGGCGGCTTCCGGGTGCCGAACGCCAATTTCTACCGTGCACCGGAGCCGTTGCGCACCGACATCAAAGCCTTCGGACAATGGGCCGCCAACCGGATCGCCGAGGCGATCGAATTCGAGGGACCTGACACCGTCGCCGCGGTGTTCCTCGAGCCGGTGCAGAACGCGGGCGGCTCGATACCGCCGCCGCCGGGTTACTTCGACCGGGTGCGGGAAATCTGCGATCACTACGACGTGCTGTTGGTGTCCGACGAGGTGATCTGTGCCTGGGGCCGGATCGGGTCGATGTTCGCCTGCTCCGACTTCGGCTATCAACCCGACATCATCACCTGCGCCAAGGGTTTGACGTCGGGGTACTCGCCGATCGGTGCGATGATCGCCAGCGACCGCCTGTTCGAACCGTTCAACGACGGCACGACGGTGTTCCCGCACGGCTACACCTTCGGCGGTCACCCGGTGTCGGCCGCCGTCGCGCTGGCCAACCTCGACATCTTCGAGCGCGAGGGCCTCAACGACAACGTCAAACGCCAGGCTCCGGCTTTGCGTGCGACTCTGGAGCGGCTCTACGACCTGCCGATCGTCGGCGACATCCGCGGCGAGGGCTACTTCTACTCGATCGAACTCGTCAAGGACCAGGCGGCCAGAGAGACCTTTACCCGCGAGGAAAGCTCAAAACTGTTGCCGCAGATCGCCTCGTCGCTGTTCGCGGCCGGCCTGTACACCCGCACTGATGACCGTGGCGACCCGGCGATCGTCATCGCACCTCCGCTGATCAGCGGCCCCGCCGAATTCGAAACCATCGAAACCATCTTGCGCGGCGTGCTGAAGGAAACCTTGTGAGTAAACCCCGCATCGACCCGATCCGGTGGCAACCGCCGCCGTCGCGGCCGCTACCGGCACCCGATTTCACCGCGGATCTGCGTGTGGTCGCGGTGCCCGGCACCGCACCCGAGGACGCCGTCGCCGATGCCGACGGCAACATCTGGACCGGAGTCGAAGACGGCCGCATCGTCCGGATCAGCCCCGACAGCAATTCCGTACAGGTGGTCGCCGACACCGGCGGACGACCGCTGGGCCTGGCGGTCGCCCGTGACGGTCGCTTGCTGATCTGCGACAGCCACCGCGGCCTGCTGCGCTACGACCCGGCCGCTCGAGCCATCGAAACGTTGGTCGCCGAGGTAGCCGGCCGGAAACTGACCTTCTGCTCAAACGTCGTCGAATCATCGGATGGCACAATATTTTTCACCGAGTCGACCAGCCGGTTCTACTACGAGTACTACAAGGGCTCGGTCATCGAGGGACGCCCGACCGGCTCGCTGTTTCGGCGTGATCCCGACGGCACGGTCAGCGAACTGGCTTCCGGTCTGTACTTCGCCAACGGCGTGACGCTGACCGCCGACGAATCGGCGGTGGTCTACGCCGAGACCACCGCCTGCCGGTTGTCCAAGTACTGGCTGACCGGTGACCGGGCCGGCACGATCACCCCGTTGGTCACCGCTCTGCCCGGCTATCCCGACAACATCTCGACCGGTCTGGACGGCCGGATCTGGGTGGCGCTGGTCTCCGACCGCAACCCGCTCAACGAATGGCTGGGCCCACGCGCGCCGATCATCCGCAGCCTGATGTGGCGGCTGCTGCCCTACCGCTGGCTGCCCAACCCGAAGTCGACGGTCTGGGTGGCCGCCTTCGACCCCGACGACGGGCATGTGGTGAGCCAGCTTCGCACCCAGCACGCCGATTTCGGGCTGGCCACCGGAGTGGTCGAAACCCCCGGCCGGCTGTGGCTTGGTCGCATCGGCGGCACCGGCGTCGGTTATCTGCCCATTGTCAACTAGTTGGTGCAACATCCGTAACACCAGTCACAGCGCGGCTCCGCGGAATCGGGCCGCTGATCGCCTACTCTGCACACACGATGGCACTCTTCAGAACTGCGTCATGCCTGGCAGCGGCTGCGCAGGTGTTGTTACTGGGCATGCTGAGCGCGCCGGCGCTGCTCGGCATGCCCGCCGCGTTCGCCGAGCCGGCCGTCGTGCACGACCTGTGCCCGTTCAAGGTGGCGACCCCGCCCGCGGTGGACTCCTCGGAAGTCCCGCAGGCCGGCGACCCGCCGCTGCCGCTGCCCGTGCCGCCCTCGCCGATCGGCGGTAACTCCCTGGGCGGCTGCGGTGTGGTCACCGCGGCAAACACTCTCCCGGTGCCGGGCGACGTCTCCGCCGAAGCCTGGGTGGTGGCCGACCTGGACAGCGGCGCCATCGTCGCCGCCCGCGATCCCCACGGTCGTCACCGCCCGGCCAGTGTGATCAAGGTGCTCGTCGCGATGGCATCGCTGCGCGAGCTCAACATCAACAAGGCCGTTGACGGCACCCCCGACGATGCCGCCGCGGAGGGCACCAAGGTCGGTGTCGCGCCCGGCGGCACCTACACCGTCAACCAGTTGCTGCACGGGCTGCTGATGCACTCCGGCAACGACGCCGCACACGCGCTGGCGATGCAATTGGGCGGCATGCCGGCGGCGCTGGACAAGATCAACGCGCTGGCCGCCAAGCTCGGTGGTAAAGACACCCGCGCCGCCACACCGTCGGGTCTGGACGGGCCCGGCATGAGCACCTCGGCCTACGACATCGGGTTGTTCTACCGATACGCCTGGGAGAACCCGACTTTCGCCGACATCGTGCATACGCAGAAGTTCGACTTCCCCGGACACGCCGACAGCCCGGCCTATGAGCTGGAAAACGACAACCAGCTGCTTTACCACTACCCGGGCGCGCTCGGCGGCAAGACCGGCTACACCGACGACGCCGGACAGACGTTCGTCGGCGCCGCCAACCGGGACGGTCGCCGGCTGATGGCGGTATTGCTGCACGGCACCCGGATGCCGATCGCGCCGTGGCAGCAAGCGGCTCATTTGCTGGATTACGGGTTTGCGACCGCGCCGGGAACTCGGGTGGGAACGCTGATCGAACCCGATCCGTCGCTGACCGCCCCGAACCCTGCGGCGAACGGCGACAACGCCGCCGGACCCGCCTCGAATGCCGCCTCGCTGATACCCGCCGCGGACGCTTTGCCGGTTAGGGTCGGGGTCGCGGTCATCGGTACGGTCGTCGTGTTCGGCTTGATTATGGTGGCCCGCTCGACGAACCGACGGCCGCAGCACTAGGCGGCGACCACGGTCCGGGCGGCTACCCGGAGGGGAGATTGTGAGCCGCATCGGCGAGTCTCTGCGGGCACGACGGCGATTGCTGATCGGGGTCACGGCGGCGACGCTCGGCATCATCTGCGGCTACGACCTCTCCAACATCGCCGGCGCGCTGCTGTTCATCTCCAACGACTTCAACTTGACCATCCGCAAGCAGGAACTGCTGACGACGATGGTGGTGATCGGCGAGATCTGCGGCGCGCTCAGCGGCGGATTCCTGGCCAACGCGATCGGCCGCAAGCGCTCGATGATGCTGGTGGCAGGCGGCTATGCGGTGTTCTCGCTGCTGGGCGCCGCGGCGGCGTCGATGCCGTGGCTGATGGCGGCGCGCATGTTGCTCGGCATGACCATCGGGTTGTCGGCCACCGTGACCCCGGTGTTCATCGCCGAGTCGGCGCCGGCCCGATTGCGCGGAGCGATGCTGGTCACCTACCAGGTGGCGACCATTCTCGGCATCATCAGCGGCTACCTGTCGGCATACATGCTGGCGGAATCGGGTAGCTGGCGCTGGATGCTCGGGTTGGCGTCGGTGCCTGCCCTGTTGGTGCTGCCGCTGTTGGCCTCCACGCCCGACACCGCGCGTTGGTATCTGTTCAAGAACCGAGTCGACGATGCCCGCCGATCGTTGCTGCGGATCGAGCCGAACAGCGACGTCGACAAGGAAATCGCCGAGATCTCCGAGGCGATGCGCGAAGAGCGGGGCGGATCGATCCTCGAGATGCTCCGCCTGCCTTATCTGCGCGCCACGCTGTTCGTCGTCGGACTCGGTTTCTTCGCCGAGCTGAGCGGCATCAACGGAATCATCTACTACAGCCCGCTGTTGTTCCAGGCCATGGGTTTTCAGGGCAATTTCGCCCTGCTGGTGTTGCCCGCGGTGATGGAGCTGGCGTCGCTGGTCGCCGTGCTGACCTCGCTGGTCCTCGTGGACCGGGTCGGACGCCGGCCTATCCTGCTGTGCGGCATCGCAACGATGATTGTCGGCGACGGGGTGCTGATCGCCGTGTTCGCGGCGAAATCCAGTGCGGTCTCGGGTTTCGGATACGCCGGGCTGTTGATGTTCACCATGGGCTTCACCTTCGGGTTCGGCGCCTTGGTCTGGGTCTACGCCGGGGAGAGTTTCCCGGCACACCTGCGGTCACTGGGCTCCAGCGCGATGCTTACCGCTAACCTGACGGCCAACGCGCTGATCGAGTCCGTCTTTTTGACGATGCTGAACAGCTTGGGCGGCGCCGGGATGTTCACCATCTTCGCCATGATCGCCACCGTGGGATTCTTCCTGGTCTACCGGTTCGCCCCGGAAACCAAAGGACGACAACTCGAGGACATCCGCCACTTCTGGGAGAACAACGGTCGCTGGCCTGACGAAACCACCAGTGCGGCAACGGATGTACCGGCATGCCGCTGATCGCCGCGGGCACTGTCGTACTCGAGCAGGGCGTCTGCCGCCCGGGCTGGGTTGAAACCTCAGGCGACCAGATCGTGGGCTGCGGTGCGGGCGCACCGCCGCATCCCGCCGATGTAGACCTGCCCGATGCGGTGATCGTCCCCGGCTTCGTCGACGTCCACGTCCACGGCGGTGGCGGCGCGACGTACACCGGCGGCGACGCCGCAGAGATTCAGCGAGCGGCCGGCTTTCACCGCGAGCACGGTACGACCACCACGCTGGCCAGCCTGGTCACCGCGTCGTCGGCCGATCTACTTGCCGCCGTGCGGGTGCTTGCCGAGTCGACCCGCGAGGGCACCGTCGCCGGTATTCACCTCGAGGGGCCGTGGCTGAGCGCGGCGCACTGCGGAGCGCATGACCACACGCAACTGCGTGACCCAACGCCGGCGGAGATCGACGAGTTGCTGGCCGCGGGCGACGGCGCAATCCGGATGGTCACTCTGGCGCCCGAGCTACCCGGCAGCGACGACGCGATCTCCCGCCTGGTTGATGCCGGAGTGGTTGTCGCCCTTGGACATACCGATGCCTGCTACGAGCAGACCCGCCACGCCATCGAGCTGGGGGCTACGGTCGGCACCCACCTGTTCAACGCGATGCGGTCAGTGCATCACCGCGAACCGGGGCCGGCGCTCGCCCTGCTGCAGGATCCGCGGGTGACCGTCGAACTGATCGCGGACGGTGTCCATGTCCACCCCGCGATGGTGAACGCGACGATCGAGGCGGCCGGGGCCGACCGGGTCGCATTGGTGACCGACGCGACGGCCGCTGCGGGAGTCGGCGACGGCGAATTTCAGCTCGGCACGGTAGCCGTCGACGTCGTCCAGGGGGTGGCCCGCGTGCGCGGCACCTCGACCATCGCGGGCAGCACCGCCACGATGGATCAGCTCTTCGGCGCGGTCGCCGGCCACGGCTCAGACCGGGACACCGCACTTGCCGCCGCGGTCCGCATGACGTCGACGACCCCGGCCCGGACACTCGGCATCGACGGCGCCGGAAGTCTGCGCGTCGGCGCCAAGGCCAATCTCGTTGCGCTGGAACCCGATTATCGGGCCGCCGCCGTGATGGCACGCGGCAGCTGGGTACCCGGCCAATGAGGTTTGCTACCGTCGATCGGGTCAGCAACTGACACCGGACGAGGCGCACCGTACCCGGCCAGCGACAAGACGGCGCGAGGAGAGGTGCGCGATGGCGTGGCTGGTGTTGGTGGCGTCCGGAGTTCTCGAGGCGGTGTGGGCGACCGCGATGGATAGATCCGACGGCTTTTCCCGGCTGCTGCCGTCGCTGATTTTCGCTGTGTCGCTGCTGTTCTCGATGGCGGGGTTGGCATTCGCGATGCGCAGCCTGCCGACCGGAACCAGCTACGCGGTCTGGGTCGGTGTCGGGGCGGTGCTCACTGTCGGTTACGCGATGCTGACCGGCGACGAGACGGCGTCGCCGGTCAAGGTGTTGCTCATCGCCGGTGTGGTCGGCTGCATCGCGGGCCTGAAGGTCGTCAGCTAGGTGTTGTCGGTGATGGGCGGGACCGTCTCGTCAGCCCGGCCGAACAACAATGGATAGGCGATACCGGCGATCGCCCCGCCGATCAGCGGCGCCAGCCAGAACACCCACAGCTGGGCGGGAGCACCGTCGCCGTTGAAGAACGCGACCGCGGTCGACCGGGCCGGGTTGACCGACGTGTTGGAGATCGGAATGGCCACCAGGTGGATGATCGTCAGGGTCAAGCCGATCGCCAAGCCCGCGAAGCCTTTCGGCGCCCGTGCGTCGGTCGAGCCGAGGATGACGAACAAGAAGACGGCCGTCAAGACGATCTCGGCGAGGATGACGGCACCGAGTGAGTAACCCGTCGGTGAATGGGTACCATAACCGTTGGCCGCCATGTGGCCCGTCGCGATGAAGCCG
>NZ_DATNJW010000130.1:0-7962 GCF_035603715.1 Mycobacterium sp.
AGATTGTCCGTACGCACATCGATGTCGATCACTCGCTGAACAACAATCGGATTGCGGCGGGAATCATCACCCCCGCGCTCAGTAAGGAAAGGGGCTGCCATGTGTAACGGCCATCTGGCTGATCCGGTCTCGACGCGGGAAGCGCTATGCCAAAACATGATTCATAACCGGCGAATCGTCGGCGGAGCAATTGGCATCGTTCCGCTGTTCGCCGACTCCGCTCCTTGATGTCCAGGTCGTCACACCATGTCTACAGCGGATTTTTCGGACACCGGCCCCACACGGCGGCCGTTATCGCCTGCCGTCAACCTCCATAGCGTCGGCACTGACGTCGATGACCAGATCCAGGGCATCGCGTCGGAATTGGTGAGTCGCGTCGATGAATTGGCGCACGCTGTGGCCTGCGCGGTAAGAGCCGAGGTCGCGTTTTACCAGAGCACCGGCGTAGTGACAAACGACGAATTGCTGACCAGCAGCGCTGAAAACCTCGGTCTCGCCTTGAAATGTCTTGAGACCGCCGAGGGTTTCGACACCTCGCCGGCCGTCGCGACGGGTTCCAAACGCGCCGCCGCGGGCGTTCCACTGCCAGCGGTGATGGATGCCTACCGCATTGCCTCACATCATCTCTGGGACGCCGTGGTGCAAATCGCCACTACCCGCCCACGCGTCAGCCGCGACGTGCTGATCCAAGCGACCACACGGATTTGGCATATTCAGGACGCCTATACCGACGCAATGGCGAGCGCGTACCGACAGCAGACAACGCAGCAGGTCCTTGAGGACGAGGCCGAACGCGCTGCGCTGACCGAGGCGCTGATCGACGGGCGCACCCTCACCGAATACACCGTGTGGGAAGTTGCCCAGTTACTGCGGTTGCCGATTTCCGGACCCTACGTGGTCGTCGCCGCCACCTGTCCAGCTGTGGGCAAACAGGCGCTTCCTGGAATCGCCGCTAAGTTGCGCAGCGCCGACATCTTCTCCGCCTGGCGCCTCCTCCCCGACATTCAAATCGGCATCGCCCACGTCTCAACGGAATCCAAACGCGACGCAGTTGTTGAACTCCTCGAAAGGCAGGCCACCACAAGGGTTGGCGTCAGCCCTCCGTTCAACGACCTCACTGCCACGGCGCAAGCCCTGCGCTACGCTCGCGTCGCACTCGACACCCGAAACAGCAGGACCGGCGGCGTTACCGTATTCGAAGACTCCCTGCTGGCCGTGGCGGCGGTCAGCGCACCCGAGGTGACCAACAAGGTAGCGGCCCTCATCCTGTGTCAATTCGACGATGTGCCCAGTGCTGAAAAGGGCGTGCTATTCGAGACTTTCCGCGCGTGGGCCGCCAACAAGGGCTCGGTCGCCGATACCGCAGCACAGCTCTTCTGTCATCCCAATACTGTCCGGCATCGTCTGCATCGCATCGAGGCGCAAACCGGCCGCTCGCTCGCGGTGCCCAATCAACTTGCCGAACTGTGCCTGGCCTTTGAAATCCGCGAAAACTTCCACGAACCGTAGGCCGGCTATCCAGGTGTCGTGGCCGGTACGAAGTCCTTGGCCCCGACCAGGGTCGGCGTTGCACTTGCCACTCTCGACAACAACAACGACGGCAAACTTCGTCTCCTGTGAACAACTGCCGAGGGGCGGTCGGCGCCTAATGTGCCGACCATGAAAAGCGACATTGGGCTCCAAGAGGTCGCTGCCGTGGCAGACGCGGTGTATCGGCGGACCGACGAAGTGTCGATTCTGCTTGCCCGCGCAATCACCCGCGAGGTACGTCCCTACGGTGCGACCATGGCGGTGCCGTTCGACGTGGTAGTTGCGGGCTGCGCGGCCAACATGCGAGCGATCTTTGGTGCGATCGCCACAGGTGGCGATTTCAACGTCACCGCGGCCACCCGGCTGGGGGTCGAGCGGGCGCGTGACGGGGTACCGCTGTCGTCGGTGATGGAGGCCTATCGGATCGGTTTCCGGCGAGTGTGGGAGGCAATAGCCATCGAGGCCGCAACCCGGCGCTGTTTGGATGGCGACGGGTTGCGTACGTTGACCGCCAAGTTACTGACAGCTCAAGACTTGTTCACCGACGCAATGGCCGCCGGGTACCGACAGGAGCAGACCCGTCTGGTGGTCGGCGACGAAACGGAGCGGTCCAGCCTCATCGACGCGCTGCTACATGGCCGACTCCTGGAGCTGTGCAGCCTCTGGGAGGTGGCCGACTATCTACGGCTGCCGACTACCGGTCCGTTCGTGGTGATTGCCGCTGATGCCGCCGGGTCCGGGGCGGACGCGTTGCCAGATATCGAGGCGAAGCTGCGTAGCCTTGATGCTTCCTCCGCGTGGCGAAGCCTTCCCGACGTTCAGGTCGGAATTGTGCACCTCAACACCGACCGCCACCCTGCTGCGGTGCTGGCCTTAGTGACGCGGGTGGCCACCGGCCGGGTGGGTGTTAGCGCCCGCTTCGGCGATCTGCGCGACACGGCGCGGGCGCTCCATCAGGCCCGGGTGACGCTGCGGGGGCGGGGAGACCCGGGCTCGCCAGTGTCGGTGTTTGACGGCTCGATCCTGGCCACCGCCGCGGTCAGCGCACCCGACGTGATGGTCGACCTCGCAAGGCCCGTGATGCAGTGTTTCGCCGATCTTGCCGACGAAGAGCGCGAAATCCTGTTTGAGACCTTTCGAGTTTGGCTGGACCATGATGGGTCGATGCGTGCAGCTGGGGAGATGTTGTTCTGTCACGCTAATACCGTTCGCTACCGGATGCACCGCATCGAGCAGCGCACCGGCCGTTCCCTGGCCCGGCCGCGTGATGTAGCGGAGTTATGCTTGGCTTTCGAAGTGCACCGGCGTCTCATGTAGCCGCAGTCAGATGTTGTTAGCCTGGGTGCCCGTCCACCGCCGTGAGTACATCGAGTCGGGCCCCGTCGGAAAGCTTTGTCTGCCAAGAGGACCGGGGAAGCAAGGTTCGGTTCAACGCCACTGCGACCCCGGTTGCGGCGTAGCCGAGCGATCGAAGCAACAGCGCGACCGTGACGTTACCGCCAACCCACACACGCCGGCCGTTGACGATGACGATCACCGTACCTCCGCCGCGGCGGGGCTTCCGCGGTTGTATCCGAGGGTGTCGCTCACGGCGGCTCCTCTCATTGGTCAATCATGCTGCGGCAGGTTTGCACCCGCGAGTGTCGTCGCGATCGGCCCCGATTGCGAGGTGTGCGTTGACAACGTCGCGACCACGCCGGTGTCGTGGCGCACGATCGGGTCCCGTTGGTGGCGGCCGTTGTGATCTCGCACCAACGACAGGGCTGAGCGTTGTCGCCTGGACATCGACGGGCTCCACAGTTTCCGCGATCGTGTTACCAGGCCGAAGATTTGGGGTGACGCAGGCATGCCGAACTACATATGCACAATCTGGATGCCGGCGGAGACGACCGTCGCGACGATCCCGGTCGGCGGCCGCGTCCACGACATCGCCGTAAGCCCTGACGGCGAGCACGTCTATGTCGCCCGGTGCGATGCGGTCATGGTCGTCAATGGCCGACAGCACATCGTGGCGAGGATTCCCGTCGCCGGGCCGGTGAAAAATCTGGTGATGGATGCCGGCGGCCAGCAGCTGTTTGTTATCGGCTACGACGGGTCGGTGTCGGTTATCGATACGCGCGAGCACGTTGCGCAAACGGTGTGGGATGGACGGGGTTCGGGCGTCGTGGTCAGTCCGGACGGACGCCACCTCTACGCGGCCCACAACCAAATCACCGATGGCGAGGCCAGCAGCGCGATAACCGTGATCGACATCGCTTGCGCGAAAACCATTGCTACGGTGCCCGTCCACGACGTCGCCGCGCTGGCGATAAGCCCGGATGGGGGCAGTCTGTACGCGGTCTCATACGACCGGCGCACCTACCGTCAATATCCCGCAGGCTGGCTCACCATCATCGACACCGCAAGCCATGCCGCTGTCAAGACCATCGCTATCGGCGCCAGTCCGGAATCTGTCACAACGAGTCCGGACGGCTCTTACCTTTACATCACTCATTACGACACGTGTTCGGTGTCCGCGGTCAACCTGGCGACAGGCAGCACCACGGTGGTCGCGCTGGCTGACTCTCCGTTGGCTGTGGTGTTCACTCCGGACAGCGGGCACGCCTATGTGCGTAATGTGCGTTCACTCACGCTGATCGACACGACAACCAATGACGCGAACGACATTGATGCAGGAGATCTGCCGAGGGGTATGCAGCTCAGCCCGGACGGAAAGCGCGCTTACGTAGCCAATTTCGGTGATAGCACGCTCTCGGTGGTCGACACGATCACCAGTTCTGTCGTGACGACCGTCGATGTGCCCGGCTATCCCGACGCGGTGGTGGTCAGCCCAGACGGGCAGCGTATTTACGTGGGCGACTATTGGTCAGGTGCTGTCACGGTGGTTTCGGTACCGACGCTGGGCGACCTGCGTGCCGACGTCGCCAACTGACCACAATGCGTTGTTCGGCTAATTGCGCTGCCGCGCCGCGGCGTCCTCGTAACATGCGGCCCGATGATCGCGCCGACAACGGCCGCGAGGCCTGCGATCGCTGGGATGTCCTGAAGCCATAGCGGCGTCTCATTGACAATGTATGACGTGCCTTGCGCGGTGATGCGCACCAGAACCACCACGGCGTCGGTGATGTTCGCCTGCGCATAATTGAGCGCCTTCGTCGCGGTGAGCCCGCCGAGCCCCGAGCAGACGGCAGCGATGCGATGTCGCAGGCGGCTCCCGTATACGGCGTCGGGTGCGGTGACGATTGTGGGTTCTCCGCTCGGCGTGGGCGATACGGGTGCGGTTGCCTTGCACCTTGGTGCGAAAAGTATTGCGGGCTATAGGAATCTATTCTCGACGCTGGCCGAATCCACGACGCTATCCTGCGCGACAACATCGTTGCCGGGGCCGTGTTGCGGCGGACATGGCGAGCGCGCAGCTCACCCTCGCGCCACGCATCCGCGCCGCGTGGCCACGGCTGGCTAGCTTCTCGAGACCGTTGGCTTGCTTCGCACAAGAATGTGGTTCGGCCTTGTGCCGTGGCCACCCGGTTCCGTTACGACGAAGGCGGGATGGTCGTGGGCTGGTGTCACCGTTGCAGTTGGCCGCGCCGCCAATCCCTGCTCGAAGATCGTGTCACCCGCAACAATGTAGGTCGAGTAGGGAGGCGCGACGATGGCAGAACGGGGCGGATAGTCCCGAAAGTGATCGTAAGAGCTCATCGGAGTGCGGAACCCGATCCGAGCGCCAAGCGATCGGAAACGTCCGATAGCGAGAGGCGGTGAACACATGGCCTTGTCATCCCCGCGCCGCGGCCGGCCGATCATGGCACCCGATCACGCGCTCGAGCAGCGAATCTTCGATGCTTACCAGGAGGTTAAACGCGCTCGCCGCGACGGTGATTACGCCAGTATCTGCGGCTGGATGAGCGTAGTCGACAACCTGCTCGACCGCAGCGCCGAGCTTCATGCAAGAGCTCGGTCATCGATGTCCGCGTGATCACTGAGCACGAGCAAAGGTGCGTCACAACGGCTCCCTACTCGCTCGACAACGCACCGCGGGCCGACCGCGACCTGCACCTCAGCCGACGCGATGGACGACCAGCTGTTGGATCCTGAACTGCTCAGCGAAGCCTGGAATCAGTTGCACCCGTTGCACCGTGAGCTGATTCGAAAGGCACATCATCTGGGATGGACGACGGGCGAAATCGCTGCCGACCTGAATGTCACGGAGCGCCTTGTGAAGTCTCAGCTTCACTACGCCCTGCACGCCATGCGCCGCAGTTTGACCGACCCATCGCCGCGTTCGCGAAAAACTGTCAAACCCAACAGCTCTGGCCGGATCCCGTGAACTTGTCCACGAGGAAGGGGCGCAGCTGGACGACCGGGTCAACGACCACGCGGGCCCGCCCGCGTCGCACAGAGACACCACATCGCCAGCTGCGGTTGTGAGGCGCGCCTCCACGGAGAGTGACACGTGACGGTGTGTGGTGTTGTCCACGTGAACATCGACATCCGTGCCGATGCGCTCAACGATGGAAGACTCGGAAAAACTACGCCGGCAGCATCAGCCATTCGCGTTTTCCAAACCCGTTGGGGCGATGTCACTGCTGACAACTGTCGCTGCCGATTGGTGTCAACGGTCACATCGACGACGCCAGCGGCTCGCTCAACGATGGAATTACCTCGGGCAGGAGTGAAGGAGATAACCGTGAAGCGCTGGATCGAGAATCGGCTGGCCATGCTGGTCGCCACATGCTACGCGGCGGTAATGGAGCAGGCAATTACCGCGTTACCGCATGACGAACTTGCTGAACAGCATGGGTGAACCTCAAGACACAGTGTTCGGGTCCGCCGTGCTCATTGTTAGACGAGGCCCCAACGCCGGCTCCCGATTTCGGCTGGATCAGCCGGTCACATCAGCAGGCCGCCATCCCGACAATCACATCGTCGCCGACGACACAACCGTCAGCCATCGCCATGCCGAATTCCACTGCAAAAGAGGCGAATTCAGGATCGTCGATGTGGGCAGTCTCAACGGAACGTACGTCAACGGGGAGTCGATCCATTCGGCTGTGCTGACCAACGGCGACGACATTCGGATGGGGAAATTCCGGCTGATGTTTTTGGCTTGGCCTTAGACGGGTTGATGCCGTTGGGGCGGGCCATAATATCGGTGAATCCGATTGGCACGGCCTATGCGCCGCAAGCCCGCATCGGCGTAGACGTCGCTGGCGTTCGGGTGAGATCGTGTCGTTGTTCACCGACATTGCCGAAGGCCACCGGAGTCCAGTTCACTCCCGACCTGATCAGCGGGGAAGTGACCGGCAACTCGACCGAGCAGTTCTTACGCGATTTCATGGAAGCGTTCGAAGTGTTCGTGACTTGTGTTCTCAGTGTGCTGATGCATGAAAGATTAAGCACCACAGCATCATAAGGCTGTCGAGCCGCCGCAGGCGGCCGTCGGCGCTATGCGCAACGGCGCCCGGCCCCCACAGGGTCGGCCCACCGCGCCATGATCGGTGCTTTCAACGAACCGATGTTCGCGCAGGGGCACATCAGGGAGTGAACGACATCGAGGAGACTTTCGGTCACGACCTGGAGATAGGCTGTCAGCGGTGCCGGCACACCATCGACGTAGACGCAGATCATCATTCGACCCCTTTGATCGTTGCGGGCGGATTCTGCGCCCTATGGTCAAATCATCCGTCTCCCTGGGTGTTTGGCCACTGTTCAGCTCGACACGATAATCAATCGAAGGTTATCTTCAGGGATAATCCTTCGCCCCATTCGCGATTCGGCCCAAGGCAAGCTTCGAGACCACGCGCACGCGATTACCGGCGAGCAACTCAGCAGCTGCCGCCGCCCTAGGGGGTCCGTTCAGCCAACTGTTCAGGGAGTGGCCGCGTGACCGGTGTCGGGCGTTTCTGCCGGCGTTGGTTAGCTGAGGCGGCACGCCACATCATCGAGGGGCGCAGCAGCCGAATCGGCGCGTCGACAAGCCAGGCCACCTTGAGGAACTGCTCGAATGCGGCGGTGTCATATTCGGCAGCGGTCAGCAATCGGTCCATGTACCCGTTGAGCAACCTGGTCGATAGCGGTGCTGTGCCCTCGATCTCGGGCAGGAGGAGATCACCGCCGGCGGCCAGCTGCCAAGCCTGGCCGATCGGCTTTGCGGTGGCTCGGAAGAACCGCCTAGGAAGGTCGGTTATGCCCCGGGACAGGCAATTTCGCAATGCCAAGGCCTCCAGCGCGGCCACCGTCATACCCTGCCCATAGATTGGGTTGAAGCTGCACATCGCGTCGCCGACGACCAGCAAGCCCTCGGGCAGCAGCCGCGCTTTGTCGTACCGGCGCCAACGGCTGGATGGAAACCGATGCTGCGCTGTCGCTCCAAGAGGTTCTGCCGCCCGAATGGCCGCCAAGAAGTGGGCGGGTGCAAATTGTTCGGCGAAG
>NZ_DATNJW010000131.1:0-13512 GCF_035603715.1 Mycobacterium sp.
CCGGTCGCCAACGCCCTGTACAACGGGGACAGGGTCGAGATCATGGGCGTCAAGGTGGGCGCGATCGACAAGATCGAACCGGCCGGCGACAAGATGAAAGTCACCTTCCACTATTCCAACAAGTACAAGGTGCCCGCCGATGCGCAGGCGGTGATCCTCAACCCGACGTTGGTGGCGTCGCGGCTGCTCCAGCTGGAACCGCCGTACAAGGGCGGGCCGGTGCTGGCCGACAACGCGGTGATCCCGGAAGAGCGCACCCAGGTGCCCACCGAGTGGGACGAGCTGCGCAACACCATCACCAACGTGATCTCCAAACTCGGGCCGACCAAGCAGCAACCCAAGGGACCGTTCGGGGACGTCATCGAATCCTTCGCCGACGGACTGGCCGGCAAGGGCAAGCAGATCAACACCACGTTCAACGACCTGTCACGGGCGCTGACCGCGCTGAACCAGGGCCGGGGTGACTTCTTCGCAGTGGTGCGCAGCCTCGCGCTGTTTGTCAACGCACTGCACGCCGACGACCAGAAGTTCGTGGCGCTGAACAAGAACCTGGCGCAGTTCACCAACAGCCTGACCGGCACCGATCGCGACCTGGCCAACGCGGTGCAACAGTTCGACGGGCTGCTGACCACGGTGCGGCCGTTCCTGGACAAGAACGCCGAGGTTCTGACGCACGACATCAACAATCTCGCCGACACGACCAACACTCTGGTCCAGCCCGACACGGTGAACAGCTTGGAGAACGTCCTGCACGTCGGGCCGACCGCCTTCTCCAACCTCAATTTGATTTACCATCCGGCGCACAGCGCCGTCGTCGGGCAGCCGGCGGGCACGGTCGGCACGATGGGTTTCGCGAACCCGATGGAATTCCTCTGCAGTGCCATTCAGGCCGGCAGCCGGCTGGGCTATCAGGAATCGGCCGAGCTCTGTGCGCAGTACCTGGCGCCGATTCTCGACTCGATCAAGTTCAACTACCTGCCATTTGGCCTCAACCCGTTCAGCCTGGCCGCAACGCTGCCCAAGGAAGTGGCCTACTCCGAGAACCGGCTACACCCGCCGAATGGATACAAGGACACCACTGTCCCGGGTATCTGGGTGCCCGACACCCCGACGTCGCACCGCAACACCCAACACGGCTGGATCACCGCACCCGGCATGCAGGGTGTCAAGGTCGGGCCGATCACCGCGGGCCTGTTGACCCCTGAATCGCTCAGCGAACTGATGGGCGGGCCGGACATCGCGCCGGTGCAGTCGAACCTGCAGACACCGCCGGGATACCAGAATGCTTACGACGAGCAGCCTCTCGGGCCCGCGCCGTATATCGGATTGCCGGGCAATCCGGCCCCGATCCCGCCGCCGCCACCGGCACCCGGCGTGATTCCCGGTCCGGTGGCACCGACGCCGGCACCCGGACCGTCGCCGCTGGCGGTACAGGCACCGCCCGGACCCCCGTTACCCGCTGAAGCACCAGGAGGTGGTCAGTGATGCGCGTGACGATCAGTAAAGTCCGCAACCGGATCTGGCAGTGTCTGGTGCTTTTGGTGGCCGCAATGGTGTTGAGTTCCTGTGGCTGGCGCGGCATTTCGAACGTCGCGCTGCCGGGCGGCCCGGGCGGCGGAGGCGCCGGCTACACCGTGTACGTGCAGATGCCCGACACCCTGGCCATCAACGGCAACAGCAAGGTCATGGTGGCCGATGTCTTCGTCGGCTCCATCCGCAAGATCGAGCTGAAAAACTGGGTGGCCACCCTCACCCTGGCTTTGGACAAGACCGTCAAGCTGCCGAAGAACGCCACCGCCAAGATCGGCCAGACCAGCCTGCTGGGTTCGCAGCACATCGAGCTGGCCGCGCCGGCCGACCCGTCGTCGCAGATGCTCAAGAACGGCGACACCATCCCGCTGAAGAACTCGTCGGCCTATCCGAGTACCGAGCAGACGCTGGCCAGCCTGGCAATGGTCGTGCGCGGCGGCGGCCTCCCCAACCTCGAAGTCCTGCAGAACGAGGTCAGCAAGATCCTGACCGGACGGGGCCCACAGATCCGGGCGTTCCTCGGCAAACTGGACACCTTCACCCGGCAGCTCAATGAGCAGCGCGACGACATCACCCACGCCATCGACTCCACCAACCGGTTATTGGCCATCGTCGCAAACCGGTCGGATGTGCTGGATCGCGCGCTGACCGAATTCCCGCCGCTGATCAAGTTCTTGTCGGGTCCTGAGTATCAGAAGCATCTGATCGACGCGGTCGAGTCGGTGGGCGCGCTCAGCCAAGCTACGGCCCAATATCTGGGTGAGGCTCGGGCACCGCTGCACCAGAACCTGCTATCGCTGCAATGCCCGTTGCGGGAACTGGGCAAGGCGGCACCTGACTTGCTCGGTGCATTGAAGTTGATCTTCACGGCTCCGTTCGACCTCGACACCGCACCGAAGCTGATCCGCGGTGACTTCATGAACTCCTCCCTCGAGGTCGACACGACGCTGTCGGCGGTCGACAATGCGTGGCTCACCGGGACCGGGTTCTCGGGTGCACTGCGGGCCTTGGAGCAGTCGTACGGTCGGGATCCCGCGACGATGATCCCCGACGTTCGATTCACACCGAACCCGAATGACGCGCCGGGCGGACCATTGGTTGAGAGGGCGGACCGGCAATGCTGACACGTTTCATCAGGCGGCAGCTGGTCATCTTCGGCATCTTGACCGCGGTGGCCCTGCTGGTGCTGGGCGTGTACTACCTGCGCCTTCCTTCCCTAGCGGGCATCGGGCAGTACGACCTGAGGGCCGAGCTACCGGCGTCCGGCGGGCTATACCCGACGGCCAACGTGACCTATCGCGGCATCACGATCGGCAAGGTCACCTCCGTCGAGCCCACCGAGAAGGGGGCCGAGGCGACGATGAGCATCTCCAGCCAGTACAAGATCCCGCTTGATTCGGTCGCGAACGTGCACTCGGTGTCGGCGGTCGGTGAGCAGTATTTGGACCTGGTGTCGGAGGGCAAGGCGCACGGGTTCTTCTCGCCTGGGCAGACGATGACCAAAGGCACGGTTCCGAGTGAAATCGGTCCGGCGCTGGACACCGCCAATCGGGGGTTGACGGTGTTGCCGAAGGAGAAGATCGGCCAGCTGCTGGACGAAACCGCGGAAGCGGTCGGTGGCCTGGGTCCGGCGTTGCAGCGCCTGGTCGACTCCACCCAGGCGATCGTCGGCGACTTCAAGACCAACATCAACCAGGTCGACGACATCATCCAGAACTCCGCGCCGATCTTGGACAGCCAGGCGGTCTCAAGCAACGCGATCGATCGGTGGGCACACAACCTCAACATCTTGGGCGCGCAGACTGCCCAGCAGGACTCGCACGTGAAAAGCATCCTGACGCAAGCGGCTCCGACCGCCGATCAGCTCAACTCGGTGTTCAGCGGTGTGCGTGAGTCGCTGCCGCAAACGCTGGCGAACCTCGAGATCGTTATCGACATGCTCAAGCGCTACCACCCCGGTCTTGAGCAGACATTGGTGATGCTGCCCCAGCTCGGATCGATCGTGCAGGCGATCTCCGCTCCTTACGAAAAAGATCGTATGGCTGCGCTGGACCTCACGTTGGCGATCAACTATCCGGCGCCCTGTCTAACCGGGTTCCGCCCCGCTCCGGAGTGGCGATCGCCGTCGGATACCAGCATTGCGCCGCTGCGCGACAACAACTACTGCCGGATCCCTCAGGACTTTCAGGCCAACGTAGTGCGCGGCGCACGAAACATGCCGTGCGTGGACGTCCCAGGTAAGCGCGCGCCGACACCGCAAGACTGCCGGAGCGGTAAGCCGTATGAGCCGCTGGGCACCAACCCGTGGTACGGCGACCCCAACCAGATCCTGAACTGCCCGGCCCCCGGGGGCCGCTGCAACCAGGCGGTGAAACCGGGCTTTGTGATACCTGCACCGTCGGTCAACAACGGGTTGAACCCGCTGCCAGCCGATCGGCTGCCGCCTGGAGGGCAGACGCCGCCGCCGAAAAGTGATCCGTTGCAGCGGCCCGGCTCGGGTTCGGTCCAGTGCAACGGTCAACAACCCAACCCGTGCATCTACACTCCGGGCGGGCCCCCAGCGGCCGTCTATAGTCCGATGAGTGGCGAGGTGACGGGCCCCGACGGTTCTAAATACTCCGTCAACAACTCACGCACTACAGGAGATGACGGATGGAAGGAGATGCTGGCGCCAGCCGGCTGACCCCGATCGACACGGACGATTCGTCGCTTGCCGCGGTGACGGTCGAGGATTCGCCAGAATCCGAGCCCGGATCCGACCAGACCAGCACTGCGGATGCGGCAGCCGACGAAGCCATCTCTGAAGACGCTGCTGACGATTCGCAAGAATCCGGGGACGCAGCCGATGACCAGAGCACCGAGTCAGACGCCGAAGACCTGACGGAATCGGCGGACAATGAGACAACGGACGACGCGGGTCCCCCGTCGCGGCTGGGACGCAGATGGTTCGTCGGAATCGCGGCCGCCTTGGTCCTGCTCGCCGGTGGTGTCGGGGCCGGGGGCTACCTCGCGCTGCGCTCGCACCATGACGCCCGCACCACCGCGCAACATGATGCGGCAGCCGTGGAGGCAGCGAAGGACTGCGTCGGAGCCACCCAGGCGCCCGACATTGGGGCGATGGCCTCCAGCGCACAGAAAATCATCGAATGCGGCGCCGGAGCATTCCGCTCACAGGCGATCTTGTACAGCGGGCTGCTTGTCGAGGCCTATCAAGCCGCCAACGCCCACGTCCAGGTATCGGATTTGCGCGCGGCGGTGGAGCGCAACAACGCCGACGGGTCCATCGAGATTCTGGTACCCCTGCGCGTGCGGGTCTCCAACGTCGAATCGCAGAACCAGGAGGCGGGCTACCGCTTGCGGGTGACGATGGTGCAAGACGAGGGCAAGTATCGAATCTCCAAGCTCGACCAGGTAGCGAGGTGACGGTGCTGGTCGAGGAGACCGACGCGGCACCGGCAGTTGACGAATCAGCGCCGAATGAGTTGGCGGACTGGCACATTCGTGCCGCCGCTTTCGCTGTCGACGTCTTACCGGGTGTCGCCGTTGTGGCGACGACAGCACTGGTCTGGTTGGCATCGCCGCCGCAGAGCTTGTGGTGGTGGGTGTCGATATCGGTCCTCATTGTCGCGGCTCTGGCGACGATGGCCAACCGGGCGATACTGCCGGCGATCCTCGGTTGGAGCCTGGGCCGGGCGCTGCTCGGGCTCGAGGTCGCGCGGCCGGACGGGGCCGCCGTCGGAGTCGGCCGGCTGATGTCGAGGGAACTCGCCCATCTGCTGGACACCCTGTCGGTGTGCGTCGGATGGCTGTGGCCGTTGTGGGATCCACGCAAGCGGACCTTCGCCGACATGCTGCTGCGGACCGAAGTGCACTGTGTCGCATCCGATCAGCGTCCGGCAGACATCCGGCGGCACGCCGCGATCGCAGCCGGGGTTGCCGTGCTGCTCTGTGTCGGCGCCGCCGGGGTGGGCGTCTTCGGGATCTATCTGCCCGGGCGGGCAGCCGACCAAACCCGCACCGCGGTCAACGCACAGGGGCCCAAGATCGTCGCAGAGATGCTCACGTACGACCCGAAATCACTGAAACAGGACTTCGAGCGGGCCCAATCTCTGACCACAGACAAATATCGGCCGGAGTTGGTCAAGCAGCAGGAGTCGGTGCAAAAGGGTCATCCGGTGATCAACGAATACTGGGTGACCGACAGTGCCGTGCTGTCCGCAACACGGGACAGCGCGAACATGCTGCTGTTCATGCAGGGCCATCGCGGCGGCGACAACGAACGATTCATCACCGCCACCGTTCGGGTTTCGCTCGTGAAAGGTAAGGACGGACGCTGGCTTGTCGACAACCTCGACGTCGTGACGAAACCCAAACCGGCGCCGGCAAAGGCACCGACTCCACCCAAGGCGCCGACTCCACCCAAGGGGCAAAAGTGAGCCCGCGCAGGCGAATCCAGCCCGGCGAAGAGCCGCTGCTGAAGGTGCCGAAAGCGACACTGTGGTCGAAACTGCCGTGGCGACCCACGGTGCCGGCGCAGTGGTGGAAGCCGTCGCGGAAATGGGCCGTGCCCTCAGCGGTGGCCGGAGCGACAGTGCTTACGGCGGCAGCCATCGCGACGTCGTCGATCGTCCTCGTCGACCAGCGGTCGCATCACCGGGATACCATGCAAGAAGTCGACGTGCTCGGTTTCGTCAAGGCGTTCATGACCGGCTTCACCACGCTGGATCCATTTCATGCCAACGACTACTACGACCACGTATTAGCAAATGCAACGGGCGACTTCGCCAAGCAATATCACGACAAGCACAACGAAATCCTGGTCCAGATCGCCCAGGCCGAGCCGACCAAGGGCACTGCTCTGGCCGCCGGAGTGGAACGGTGGAACGACGACGGTAGCGCCAATGTCATGGTGGCGACCGATGTTTCGATGAAATCCCCCGACGGCAAGCAAAAAATCGATAACACAAATCGTTGGGTGGTCACCGCTCAGCGGGAAGGCAACAAGTGGAAGATCAGCAGCCTGCAACAGGTGATCTGACCGAAGAGTCGCCCGATAGCGCGTCGGCAGGCTCGGCGGCCCTCGAGACCGACGCCGCAGAAGCCGCAGCTGCGCACGTCGATCCAGAGGCGTCGGACGGCGACGACGAGAACGCGGGCGCCGCAACCGAAAGTGACGAGGCGGCCGACGCTCAGGCAGCCGATGAGGCGGTCGTCGGCGTAAAGCAATGGCGACCGGTCAGCAAGTGGTCGGCGATCGCGGCGGCTGTGGCCGCGGCGCTGTTCGTCGGGTCGGCGGCATTTGCCGGCGCGACCATGCGGCCCTACTTGATCGACCGCGCGACGGTGGCGACCAAGCTGCGAGTCGCACGTACCGCCGCCAACGCGATTACGACGTTGTGGACCTACACGCCGCAGAACATCGACAAGCTGGCCGATCGGGCATCGCAATATCTCAGCGGTGACTTCGAGGCTGCCTATCGTAAATACATCGACGCGCTCGTCGCGCCCAACAAGCAGGCCCAGATCACCAACACCACCCAGGTCGTCGGGGCTGCAGTGGAATCGTTGACCGGCTCGGACGCCACCGCGATCGTTTACACCAACACGGCCTCGACCAGTCCGACCACCAAAGATGTTCCCTCGTTGAAGTACCTGTCCTATCGACTCGAGCTGCAACGCGATCACGCGCGCTGGCTGGTCACCAAGATGACGACGATCACCTCACTGGACCTGACTCCCAAATTCAATTGAACGCGAGCCAGCCCGGCAGCGAGCGCTCGTGCGCGTCGCACAACACCTCGTAGTTATCGCAATTGCCTTTGGGCACACCGGCGCCGGCCCACATGCCGCCGGTGTCGCGGCGCAACACGATGGCCGACGATGTGCCCCCGTCGAGCAGCACCGCGTTGTCGCTGCCCAGCCCGCGGAACAGGTCCTGAATATTGTCCGGCGTATAGCTGCCGCCCTGGAACACGTACATCTCGTCGCGCGGCTTGGAATAGGCCAACGCGGTGCGGGCCGCGCTCGGACCACCGTCGTTGAGCTGGCCGGTGTTTCCGGGTGACAGCAGCCCCAGGCCGCTCACCGCGACGAATCGCTCGCCCCGGTCGACCAATCCGGTGACGACAGGCGTGGCGGCGTCGTAGTCATGCCCGTCCCGACCGCCCCTGGGCCATAGCACCGATGGCGCGCCGCGGTTGGGCAGGATCATGGTGGCCAACGCGCTCCAATTCTCGTTTCCGCCGGACAGGCCCTGTTTGCCGGCGTAAGGAATGGTGCCGGTGACCGCCTGATTGGCCCGGCCCTGCCCGTGGGTGTTGTCGACGTAGGCGCCCAGTGGTGAACTGCATCCCGTTGAGCGCCACGAGCCCCCTTTCTGGCCGCGGATGTCGAAGAAGTTCGCGTTGATCGCGATCGTCGGCTGACCAAGCGCCTGCCACGCTTGCACAGCCGTATAGGTTTCCGACGCCTGCATCAGTCCATCGCTGGTGCGCGCCTGCGGATTGCGTTCGCAGCGAGATTGACGCCCCTGATGGCTGTCCACCAGCAGGTGCGGTTCAAGCCGTTGCGAGGCGGCCTTGATGATCATCAGGTGGCCGCCGCTGCTGCCGTCGTACCAGTTACCGGTGGCGTTGAGCATGGGTGCCGGATGGCCGCCGCCGAAGTTGTAGACCAGATATGAGCCTTGGGTGTTCGCGATGGCACTGGCCAGCAGTTCGCGGGCTTCGGCGCGAGCGACCGGTTGGCCGGTGCTGGTTGCCAGCGTCAGGCACAGGGCGCTGCCCGCACAGCAGGCTGCGATACGCCGGAAGGCGGCAGCGAGATATGGCACGGTTGCCCCTTCGGCGCACATGTCATTGCAATGAGCACTGCATTAACCTCAGGTATTACACAGCAACGTGCATAACAGCGGAGTGACGGTTCGGCGGCAGTCCAATGACGTTCCGCCGCTGGGCGTTTGCGACCGCTCTGCGGCCTACCGATCGGGGTAGTCGACCTCGATCTCCGATGGGTTGACGACGCCATCAGGCGTATCGCCGACCGTCGCCGTCGAGAAGCGGTGGTAGCCGCGCCGGTCGTAGATACGGGTCACGATGACGCCCAGCAGCACACCGATCACCAGGCCGCCCGCGATCAGTTCCACCGACTGCGACAGACCTGCGTCGGCGCGGCCGTCAAGATAGAGCAAAGCCCTTGCGCCCAAGAACACTTGGTGCATCGGCTCGAACTTCGCCAGGCCCTCGAAGAGCGCAGGGGTGGCCTGCAGCGGCACCGTCGCACCCGCCGAGGGCAACCCGAGAATGATGAACACGAATAGGCTGAGCAGCACGCCGATTGCGCCCAGTGCGGCGATCAGCGATGTGGAGGTCACCCCCACCGCCAAAATTGCGAACGCGCTGAAAAGCCATAGTGCTAAGCCGTTCTGAACCGGCATGCCCATGTTCTCGGCGATCAGCAGATAGGCGGCCGCCGTCAGCACGGCCAATACCGCGATCATCGCCCACTTGATCAGCAGCGTGCGAAACCGCGAGATCTTGACCTGCTCGGCGAACCGATAGATCGGGCCGACTTCGGCCGGTACAAAGCCCAGCATCGAGTCCACCAGCCTGCTCACCACGACGCTGCCGATGAAGCCGGCGAGCAGTAGCAGCAACGAATAGTAGAAGTCGGATAGGCCACTACCGGTGCCATCCGGAAGCACATTGTGCACCGTCGACTTGACTTCGATCGGATTGGCCAGCATCAACGCGACCGCGCCGGGCTCGGGACTTCTGCCGGTCTGCTGCGCCACCTCTTGTGAAAGCCGTTGGCCCACACGCTGATCCATCATCGCAACCGCACGCTGAAGGGTTTGGCCGGCGATACTGGCACCCAACGTGCCCGCACGCGGGTTCGTCGAGACGATGATGACCGCCCGTTCGACGCGTCCCGGTGTCAGCGCGCTTTTCGCGTAGGCCTGGAGCTTGGACGAAAAGTTCGGCGGTATCAATGCGAGGCCGTAAATCTCGGCGTTGTCCAGCTGCGTCTTGGCCTGGTCATGGTTCAGCACCCGGACGTCGTAGGCATCGTTGTCGAAGCCCGCCTGCATTCCCTTGACGACCTGTGCGCCTGTGGGCCCAGCGTCCTCGTTGAGGATGGCGATCGGGAAATGCCGCAAGTTTGTCATCGGCTGCAGGATTCCACCGAAATAGAAGGCGGCCAGTGCCGACAACACCGCGAGCGCCACCAGTATTGGTATTCCCCAAAAGCGCACTGTTCCAGTTATTTTCGGGCCAGCGGCGCTGTAGGGGTAAACGGCTGCGGAGTCGTCATCGCCGTGAGCGACGTCGGATGCTGCGTGACGGGCTTGCGGTTCAGACATTCCGGCTCCTCTTCGTCCGCGCCAACCCTAGTCGCCGAGCGCCGCGTGCATCTCCCAGACGAGCAATTCAGCGTCCTCGCCGGCGGTGACTGTTTCCCCGGGCGACGCGGTGATCCGGGCCGCGTCACCATCGACGAGCACGGCCTCGTCGAAGTCCACCCGCCCCCGGGCGACATACAGGTGCAGATACGGCGCGGCCGGCAGGGTGAGCTCAGCACCGGCGGGCAGCCGAGCGGCATGCAACGCCGCCGATCGGTTGTGGATGGTGATCGCGGCGTCGTGGCCCGGTATCCCCGAGGCGATGATCATCAGGCGACCCTCGAGTTGACTGTCGTCGACCGCCTGCTGCTGGTAGCTGGGCTCGATTCCGGACTCATCGGGCGGCACCCACATCTGCACGAAGCGCACCGGCTCGGTATCGGATGCATTCTTTTCCGAGTGCGTGATGCCGGACCCGGCCGACATCCGTTGCGCGAGACCGGGATAGATGACGCCGCTGTTGCCGGCGGAATCGCGATGCGCCAACGAGCCATCCAGCACCCAGGTCACGATTTCCATGTCGCGGTGCGGGTGGGTATCAAAGCCGGCGGCGGGCCGCACGATGTCGTCGTTGCTGACCAGCAGCACACCGTGGTGGGTGTTGGCCGGGTCGTAGTGATCGCCGAAGGAAAACGAATGCCGCGACTGCAGCCACGACGTCGTGGTGACTGCCCGGTGGTCGGCACGCCGTATCTCAACAGTGGCGGACACCTGGGTCAGGCTACCCCTGGGCTCAGCAACGCCTGGGCGTGCACCAGGGTGGCGTCGAGGTCGGCAAGGGCCAGCTCGCCCTGGCCGCCCAGGTGAATCTCGATCTGATACTCCGGCTGGCCGTCCTGCCCGAAGATCGGCAACACAACGAATTCGGTTGATGCCAGCTCGCTTTCAAGCACACTCGTCACCGATTGCAGCGTCACGATCGTCATCAGGGCGCTGAGCTCTCGCGTCACCTGCGCGGTGGGCTCCAACGACGCGAGCACCGCGGTGAGCCGGTCGTGCAGTGAGCTATGGGCGGCATCGAACCGCCATGCCCCGTAGCCGCGGTCGCGGATCTCGGCCAGCACCAGCCGATGACCGTCGATGTCGGCGTCAGTCAGCCGCGGCGTCACCCGCCGCAGCCACCCGTCGATCACGTCCTCGTCTCGCCAGGCCATCGCGACCAGGCCGAACGGCGGTCCGATCGGAAAGCGCTGGCCGACCGCATGCTCACCGTCGGTGCCGTGGCCCACGGCGTCGATCGTGGTGAGATGCCGCTGGCCGATCTTCGACATCGAGCAGCCCGCGCCCAGCGTGGTGTGCAGAAAGCTGAGCGTCTCGCGGCCGCGGTCGAGCAGCGGGAACTGCGCTCTCAGGCCGTGCACCAGCCCGAACAATCCGCTGCCCAGCGTGTAGCGGCGATCGTCTCGTCGGGTCACCCAATTGCGGCGCTCGAGTTCGGCGAGCACCAGCGCACAGGTCGAGGTACTGATCCCGCAGCTTTTGGCCAACTCGGCCGACGTCCGGCCACCCGGTGAATCCGACAGCGACGCAAGCACATCCATCACGCGACCGGTCGGCGGCGACTTGACCACCCCGATCGCGCTCGGCGGCGCTGTTGACGAATCCATGGCGACCTTCCTACCATCCGTCCTAAATGTACTTTATGAGTTCCTAATATTAGGAGAAGCTGATGTACAGGGTGGGCGTCTGGGGTCCGGGTTCGATGGGGCTGATCGCCCTGCGGGGAGTGATCGACCACCCGCAACTGGAGCTGGTCGATCTCGTCGTCCACAGCGACGCCAAGGCCGGTCGTGATGCGGGGGAGTTGTGCGGAGTGGATTCCGTCGGTGTGACGGCAACCCAGGATCCCGCGGGCCTGCTGTCCGGTGATGCCGACGTGGTGGTCTACGCGGCGGCGGCCAACCTGCGGCCCGCCGAGGCGATCGACGACATGGTGTCGATCCTGCGCGCGGGCAAGAACGTGGTGTCGTGCTCGGTGGTCCCCCTGGTATACCCCGACGGCGTCGACGCGGGGTTCACCGCACCGCTGCGCGAGGCCGCGGCCGCCGGTGGCGCATCGTTCTTCACCACCGGTATCGACTCCGGATTCGCCAACGATGTTCTGCCGCTTGCGCTTACCGGAGTATCGCGGGTCATTGAGTCGGTGCGGGTGACCGAGATGTTCAACTATGCGACCTACCCGGACAAAGACGCCGTCTACGAGATACTGGGCTTCGGCAAGCCGCCGGAGTTCACCGCATTCGCCGCGGCGCCGGGAATGTTCACCTTCGGCTGGGGGCCGGTCGTGCATCAGCTCGCCGCGGGGCTGGGCGTCAAGATCGACAACCTGGAGGAGAACGTCGAGCGGGTGGTCGCCGAGGAGTCGTTCGACACGCCGACCGGGCATATCGCCGCCGGGACGGTCGGTGCGATGCGGTCCACGCTGACCGGATACGTCGACGGCAAGCCAACTTTCGTCATCGACCACGTCACCCGCATGCGCGACGACCTTGCACCCGATTGGCCGCAGCCGCACATCTCGATACCGCCGCGCGACCTCGGCTACGGCCCCGCATCCGGCCGCGGTCTCTACCGCGTCGAGATCGAGGGCTCGCCGAGCATGCGTTGCGAGTTCGAGATGGCCGACGACCACGACCATGACCTGGGCGCCCGGATGGCCGGGGCATCCCGAATGGTCAACGCGATCCCGGCCGTCTGCCAGGCCCAGCCAGGGCTGCTGTCGGCGCTGGATCTGCCGCTGGTCACCGGCGTCGGGCTGGTCCGGCCGGTGACCGGGCCGCCACCGGACAGCCGGCTGTTCTAGGGGTGCAGGGTGGGCCGGTAGGTGAGCTCTTGGATATGGCCGTCGAGCGTCCGGCTCTCGATCAGCTCGAGGTCGAAATCGGCTGCACCCTGGAAGATCGGGGCATCACCGTTCTTTCCGGTGATCACGGGGAAGAGCGTCACCTGGACGCTGTCGACGAGGCCGGCGGCCATCAGCGCCCGGTTCATCGCCAGGCTGCCGTGCGAGCGCAACGGCACCTCGGACTCTTCCTTGAGCCGGGTGACGACGTCGACGGCGTCGCCGCTCTCGACCGTCGCGTCGGGCCAATCGAGATGCCCGTCCAGGGTGGACGACACGATTGTCGCCGGCAGATTCACCATCCGGGTGACCCATGGGTCGCGCACCTCGGACTCCTCGGTGCTCGCGGCCAGCATTTGCGCAAACAACCGATATGTGTTGGCGCCTAGCACCATTCGCTGCTTCTCGCCGTACAGGGCGAGCCGGCGACCGAGCAATTCGGGGCCTTGCTTGCCCCAATAGCCGCCCCAGTCGCCGCCGCTGACGCTGCCGAAGCCGTCGAGGCTGGAAAAGACGTCGAAGGTGTAGGTAGCGGTCACGATGATCTCCTCGAGTGCCGTTGATGTCGTGTCGGAAGTACAGACTGAAAACCGCGGCTAAACTCATCGGCGTTGAGATCTCGGAATCCGACCGGTGCCTTCCGGCCAGCGGCTAGAGGCGTTGCGGCAGGCCGAATTTCGCGAATAGCCCGGTGTCGAGAAAGGCGACCACCCGAGACACCCCGTCGGCCCGTACGTCC
>NZ_DATNJW010000132.1:0-2545 GCF_035603715.1 Mycobacterium sp.
CGCCGAAACCGTTATGGCGCAGTGCGTTTGCTCACCCGGAGCGCGACAAGCGGGTTGCGGTAGGGATCGTGGTGCTGACCGCGCTGATGGCCGGGACATCGCTGGCGTGGACCGGGCGGATGACCCCGCCGGGCACCTACAACGCGATACCGCGGTATTGGCATGACGCCGCCGACTGGCTGTCCGCGCACGACACCGGTACGCCGGCGCCGGGCCGGGTGCTGGTGGTTCCCGGCGCGCCGTTCGCCACGCAACTGTGGGGGACCAGCCACGACGAACCGCTACAAGTGCTCGGCGACAGCCCGTGGGGTGTGCGCGACTCCATCCCGCTGACTCCGCCGCAGACCATCCGGGCGCTGGACTCGGTCCAACGGCTGTTCGCCTCCGGGACGCCCTCCGCGGGCCTCGCCGATACTCTTGCTCGTCAAGGCATTTCGTATGTCGTGATGCGCAACGACCTGGACCCCGACGCGTCTCGGTCGGCCCGCCCGATCCTGGTGCACCGGGCCGTCACTGGATCGCCGCGACTGCAGAAGGTCGCCGAGTTCGGGCCGCCGGTCGGTCCGGGCCCGGTGTCCGGATTCGTCACCGACAGCGAACTGCGTCCTCGATATCCCGCCGTCGAGATCTACCGCGTGACCGCCATGGCCGGCGACCCCGGCGCTCCCTATCTGGCAGACATCGACGGACTGCCCCGCGTCGACGGCGGCCCCGAGGCCTTGCTGCGACTCGACGAACGTCGCCGGCTGTCTGGCCGGCCCCCGCTCGGCCCGGCGCTGCTGACCGCCGACGCCGTCGGTGCGGGTCTGCCGGTACCGGTCGTCACGATCACCGACACACCGCTGGCCCGCGAGACCGACTACGGCCGGGTCGACGAGCACTCGTCGGCGATCCGTGCCGTCGGCGATACCCGGCACACCTTCAACCGGGTGCCGGACTATCCGAGTCCGGGCGCGGACACCGTCTACGGCTCGTGGACCGGCGGCCGGTTGACGGCGTCGAGTTCGTCGTCGGACTCGACGGTTTTGCCCGACGTCGCGACCGCCGCATCCCCGGTTGCGGCGATCGATGCCGATTCGGCGACCGCCTGGGTGTCCAACAGCCTGCAGTCGGCCGTCGGTCAATGGCTTCAGGTCGACTTCGACCACCCGGTGACCAACAGCATCATCACCATCACCCCCAGCGCGACGACTGTCGGCGCGCAGGTCCGACGTGTCGAAGTCGAAACCGCCACCGGGACAACGACGTTACGGTTCGACGAGGCGGGCAAACCGATCAGCGGGGCGTTGCCGTACGGCGAGACTCCGTGGGTCCGCATCACCGCGATCGGCACTGACGACGGGTCGCCAGGGGTGCAATTCGCGATCACCGACTTGTCGATCACGCAGTACGACGCCCGCGGCTTCGCGCATCCGATCGATATTCGGCACACCGCGCTCGTTCCCGCTCCCCCGCCGAACGCCGCAGTGGCACAATGGGATCTGGGTTCCGATCCGCTGGGTAGACCGGGCTGCGCGACCGGTCTGACGAACGTGCAATGCGCGCCGTCGATGGCGCTGGCGACGGAAACACCCGCGACCTTCAGTCGCACGCTGAACGTGCCGCAGCCGATGTCGGTGCAGCCGACGATCTGGGTCCGCGCCCGGTCGGGCCCCAAACTGGCCGACCTGGTCGCCGAGCCGGACACCACGCAGGCTCACGGCGACTCCGATCTGGTCGACGTCCTCGGCGCGGCCTCTGCCGCCTCCGACGGCGACCCGGCCACCGCGTGGACGGCACCGCAGCGAGTGGTGCAGCACAAGACGCCCCCGACGCTCACCCTCACCCTCCCGCAACCCACCGAAGTGGCCGGTCTGCGAGTCACGCCCAGCACGTCACCGGTGCCCGCGCACCCGACCATGGTGGCCGTCGACCTAGGCGACGGTCCGCAGGTCCGGGCGCTGAAAACATCTGGGCCACAAGACCTGCCGCTACAGCCGCGGGTGACCGACACCATCGCGGTCAGCCTGCTCGACTGGAAAGACGTCATCGACCGCACCGCGCTCGGCTTCGACCAACTCAAGCCACCGGGGCTGGCCGAGATTGCGGCGCTGGGCACCGACGGCAGACCGATCGCCGCGGCCAACGCAGCGCGCAACCGGACTCGCGAGGTCACCGTCGACTGCGAGCACGGACCGGTCATCGCGATCGCCGGCCGCTTTGTGCACACCTCGGTCAACACCACCGTCGGCGCGCTGCTGGACGGCGCTCCGGTAACCGCGCAGCCCTGCGACGCCGAGCCGATCACGTTGCCCACCGGCCAGCAGGAACTATTGGTAAGCCCCGGGCCGCAATTCGTCGTCGACGGTGCGGAGTTGTCCGGACCGCTCGCGGCGCAGTCGGTCACCGCCCCGGAGGCGCCGGCGGCCACCGGAGTGTGGGGGCCGGCCCGTCGCGAAGTGCGGGTGCCGGACGGGACGACGTCGCGGGTGCTGGTCGTTCCGGAAAGTATCAACACCGGATGGGTGGCCCACACCAGCACTGGAACTCGATTGACACCATTGGC
>NZ_DATNJW010000133.1:0-7194 GCF_035603715.1 Mycobacterium sp.
TGCGCCATCTCATGCGGCAGGCTGACGTTCTCGTGGCCCGGAATCACGATGGTCACGCCACCGGATTGGTTGGATTCGACGGTCACCCTGGCGTTGGGAACGACGCCGGCGTCCTTGAGACGGGTGATCAAGTCGATGTCACCCTGCACGTGCTCGGTCAACTGGCGTACCACGACAGCCACGGGTGGGCCGGCGGGCAACTCCGTCAACCGGACCAGGTTGCCGTCTTCGGCGCCGAACCCGTCGCCGATGCCTAGATCGATGAGTCCGGGAATCGGGTTGCCGAACGGCGACGTGGTCGGGTTGTTGAGCACCTTCATAAGCCGGCGCTCGACGTCGTCGCTCATGACGTGCTCCCACCGGCATGCCTCGGCGTGCACTTCTTCCCACGGCAATCCGATGACATCGACTAGCAGCCGCTCGGCCAGCCGGTGCTTGCGCATTACGGAGATGGCCAACGTGCGGCCCTTGTCGGTCAGCTCGAGATGGCGGTCGCCGGCCACGTGCAACAACCCGTCGCGTTCCATCCGCGACACAGTCTGGCTGACCGTGGGCCCACTCTGGTCAAGCCGTTCGGCGATCCGGGCACGCAGCGGGGTAACGCCCTCTTCTTCGAGGTCGTAGATGGTCCGCAGGTACATCTCGGTGGTATCAACCAGGTCGTTCATTCCGCACCCTCCATTGCGGCTGAGTCTACTTGCCCAGCTGCGCCAATGGTTCGCTAACACTCCAGCGCAGCAGTATGCCCGCCGCTGGCGCGACGGGCATACTTTTCGGTGCTGGGTGGGTGGTCAGCTTGCGTATGAGCGCAGCCGGTCGGCGCGCTCGCCGTTGCGCAACTTGGCCATTACCTCGCGCTCGATTTGGCGAACCCGTTCGCGCGACAGACCGAACAGCTTGCCGATCTGGTCGAGCGTGCGGGGCTGGCCGTCGTCGAGCCCGAAGCGCAGCCGGATCACCTGATGCTCACGCTCGTCGAGAGTGGCGAGCACGCTACGGATGTCGGTGTGCAGCAACTCGGCGATCACCGAGTTCTCCGCGGACATCGCCTCGGCGTCCTCGATGAAATCGCCCAGCGGCGCTTCCTCTTCGGACCCCACCGGCATGTCGAGGCTTACCGGGTCGCGGCTGTGCTCGAGCAGGTCATTGATCTTCTCGACCGGGATGCCCGACTCGGCAGCCAGCTCCTCGTCGGTGGCTTCGCGGCCCAGGTTCTGGTGCATCTCACGCTTGATGCGAGCGAGCTTGTTGACCTGCTCGACCAGGTGGACCGGCAACCGGATGGTGCGGCTCTGGTCGGCCATGCCCCGGGTGATCGCCTGCCGGATCCACCACGTCGCGTAGGTAGAGAATTTGAATCCCTTTGCGTAGTCGAACTTTTCCATCGCGCGGATCAGCCCGAGATTGCCTTCCTGGATCAGGTCCAGCAGCGGCATTCCACGCCCCGTGTAGCGCTTCGCCAGCGACACGACCAACCGCAGGTTGGCTTCCAGCAGGTGGCTGCGCGCTGCCTCGCCGTCGCGGACGACGGCGGCCAAGTCGCGCTTGCGGTTCTCCCCGAGACGCTTACGGGTCTCCAGCAGATGCTTGGCGTACAGGCCGGCCTCGATTCGCTTGGCGAGTTCGACCTCGTCGGCGGCGTTGAGCAATGCGGTCTTGCCGATCCCGTTCAGGTACACGCGCACCAGGTCCGCGGCTGGGCTTTGAGCATCCAGATCGCCATCAATCCGGATTGTGTTGGCTTTTGCCATGGCGGCCTCCTCAGAGCGTGAACAGTCATCGGGTACAACGAGCAACCCGACGTAGTAGTTCCCGCGGGGTGGCCGTCTCACACCCGTTGACATGCGCGAATGTCCAGTTGAACTGAGAATGTGCTGAGAACCCGCTGCGGCAGCGGGCTATTCGGAACCGTCGGCTTGCGGATGGGGTGAACCCGGTTGCTGCGACGGGCGGCTGTAGCGCTCGATCGCGGGCCGTTCGGCGGTGGGGAAGAGCGGGGTTCGCCGCACCGGTTCATCGAATCGACGCGGTTCGTCGGCGCGGCGTGGTGGACGGTCGTTGGCGATCAGCACCGCGATCCACGGCAGCGGGATCGACGCTGCGACGATCGCCAGTGAGAGAAGACCGTTGTGCCACATGCCGTACGCGACGGCGGCGAGAAGCAGCGCCGGAATGCGGAACGACATGATCGTCAAATATTTCCGCACACGTTGGCGGTGCTGGACTTCGTAAGAGGGTGCGGCGGCGGTGATGAGGATCGGTCGACCATCGTCGTCGAAACCCAGCTCATGGCTGCGCCTCATTTCTCCACTGTTGCACAACTTTGCTCACCGTGGCGGGTCCGGTTCCGGCACAATATGTGCCATGGAGACCCAGACGATCGAGCGCACCGACAGCGACGAACGCGTCGACGACGGGACCGACAGCGACACCCCGAAGTTCTTCCACTACGTCAAGAAGGACAAGATCGCGGAGAGCGCCGTGATGGGCACCCACGTGGTGGCGCTCTGCGGTGAGGTGTTCCCGGTGACGAAGTCGGCGAAGCCGGGCTCGCCGGTCTGCCCCGACTGCAAGCGGATCTACCAGTCGCTCAAGAAGAGCTGACCGGGTCGGGGTGCACGGGCGGCGTGTCGTCGTTCGTTGCCTCACCGGTGTCGTCGACGACTTCCTTGGCGCGCTTGACCAGCCACCGTCGCATCCGGTGGGCGTGCGTGCGGGGGGCCGGCCACTCCTCCTGGATGGCGGCGTTGAACTCCGCACCCAACATGATCGAGAAGCCCGCAAAGAACGCGAACAACAGGAATGCGATCGGGGTGGCCAGCGCGCCGTAGGTGTAGCCGGTGCCGGTGATGTACCTCAGGTAGATGCGTAACCCGAGTGTGGCGATCACGAACGCCACACTGGCCAGGGCCGCACCGAAGACCAGCCGGTGCGACGGAATCGGGTCCGGCAAAGCCACGCGATACAGCACCACCACGGTGGCGATCAGACCGGCGAGCAACGCCGGGTAGTAGCCGTAGGCCAGCACATCCTGCAGGCCGTTGGGAATCAACTCGGCGAGCTTGCGCGGCCCCCGCACCATCAGCGGGGCAGTGACGATCACGAAGAGCAGCATCACGACGTACAGGCCCAACGCGAACAGACGCTGGCGCACCGGATGCCGCAGCGGCGTCTGATCGTGAGCCTCGACCACCGAATCGACGAAGGCGGAGATTGCCGACGACCCCGCCCACAGAGAAATCACGAAGCCCAACGACACCACTTCACCGCGAGCGCCTCGATCGATGTCGGCAATGGTCGGCTCGATGATCTCGTGAACGACGCTCTGCGAGAAAATCTTGTTCGACATCGACACCAGGTAGTGCTCGATCACCGACATCGTGTCCGGTCCGAACAGCGGCGCCACGTAGGCGAGGCTTCCGAGCATCCCCAGCAGCAGGGGCGGCAAGGACAATGCCGACCAGAACGCCGCTTGCGCGGCTTCCGAAAAAATCGAATCGTCCCAGCTTTTCGACAACGCCCGCCGAGTGATTCGCCAGATGTGATGTCGCGAAGGCTTTACTGGGAGGTCGGTCATGACCCGTTCAGGATTCCCGACGAACGCACCGACCGCCAGGATTGCAGGTGGCGAGTCGTGTCTAGGACGCGATTGGTTCGCCGCTGGTTTCCAGCACGGCGGACAACTCGATCAGCTTCGCCTCATGCTCGTTGGCGTGGTGCTGGCAGAACAGGAGCTCGGCGCCAGAGGGCAGCTTGGCGCGAACGCGTGCAGCAGCGCTGCACCGATCGCAGCGATCAGCCCGGGTTAACTCTGGACTGGTCAACGTTGCGTTCATGGCTTCTCCGTTCTGCCTTCTTTACTGTCTCAGATGTCAACGCTTTTGGCCGTCTTCACCGCGGGTTTACCCGCTGTGTCGTTTCTCACCCCGGCCCGTTTGGCCGTCGGAGCAAGATGGCGGTATGAATCGGCCGCCGGCGGTGCTGGTACACCTGTGTCCCGTTGACGACTGGACGGCCGCTCAGGTTCACGGCGAACTGAAACCTGAGTCGCTTACCAGCGTGGGCTTCATCCATTTGTCGACGCCAGAGCAAGTGCACCTGCCGGCGAACCGTCTCTATCGCGGGCGGGAGGACCTTGTCCTGCTGCACATCGATCCGACCCGTCTGGATTCACCCATTCGTTGGGAACTAGGAGTAGCAACGGATCCGGAGTCGATGCTGTTCCCGCATCTGTACGGCGCCTTGCCCGTTGGGACTGTGATCAATGTCACCCGCTACCGGCCCTCCGCTGACGGCTCGTTCGCGGCGATCGGCGAATAGGCGTCGGCTTCGATCTCCACCAACAACTCCGGGGCGATGAGCGCCGCCACTTCCACCATGGTGGCCGCCGGGCGGATCTGGCCGAACACCTCGGCGTGCACGACCGCGACGTCACGCCAACGCGAAATGTCGGTCACATAGATCCGAGTGCGGATCACGTCGCTCAACGCCGCTCCCGCCTCGTTGAGGGCGATCTCGATGCGGCGCAATGCTTCTCGAGTCTGGGCGCCGATGTCGCCAGGCGTCCCGGGCCCGGTCGTGCCCGCCACGACGACGTGTGGGCCGACACGCAGCGCACGTGAGTAACCGACGGCCGACTCGAAGTCAGTCCCGGACGACACCAGGATGCGGCTGGTTGACATGCGGTCAACCTAGGCCAGCCGGCGTTGCCGGCGCATCCGAATTTCTTCTAGCGCAACCCGTTCGGATCGTCCACCCCACCAGGCCAAAGGCAAGTGAAGTGCCGATGTGGGTCTGACAAACGCCGAGACAACGCTGCTCGGTAGTTTTAAGCTTTCCGCTGGACCAACCGTCAGAACGCCCCCGAGAGAAACCTCCCACCCCCATTGATACTTCGCTGGGTCAAAGACGAGAACGACGAGCAGTACCGCGCATATAGCGGCAACCGCACGTATACGGCTCGCCTCTTCGAGGTGGGCGCATACGACGGCGACCCCACGCTGACCATGTACGACGACAGTTACCGGTCGACATGCTGGTCCCTGACGATCCGGGTGGGCGTGACCACCCTCAACCCTGTCCGGTTGTTCAACACCCGCTCCAGCGCGCTGTTCGCGGCGCAGCAATCGGAGGACAACGCGACGGAACACCAACGCCCGGATTCAGACGTGGATGATTTCTCCGGACGACACGGACGGGGGGTGCACGACGAGAACACCGTCACGATCACCGGCCGGGACGGCAAGACCTACACGTACTGGACCCGCGGCAGGGCCGATCTGATCGGGGACTAGTGGGGCCGGTTGCCGGTCGTCGCTAGTCGAGGTAGTCGCGCAGCACTTGGGAGCGGCTGGGGTGGCGCAGCTTCGACATCGTCTTCGATTCGATCTGGCGGATGCGCTCACGGGTGACGCCGTACACCTGGCCGATCTCGTCGAGGGTGCGGGGCTGGCCGTCGGTGAGGCCGAAGCGCAGCCGTACGACGCCGGCTTCACGCTCGGACAGTGTCTCCAGCACCGACTGCAGCTGATCCTGCAGCAGCGTGAAGGACACCGCGTCGACGGCCACCACGGCTTCGCTGTCCTCGATGAAGTCACCGAGTTGGCTGTCACCCTCGTCGCCGATGGTCTGGTCCAGCGAGATCGGCTCCCGGGCGTACTGCTGGATCTCCAGCACCTTCTCCGGGGTGATGTCCATTTCCTTGGCCAGCTCTTCGGGCGTGGGCTCGCGGCCCAAGTCCTGCAGCAGCTCGCGCTGAATGCGGCCCAGTTTGTTGATCACCTCGACCATGTGGACCGGGATGCGGATGGTGCGGGCCTGGTCGGCCATCGCGCGGGTGATCGCCTGGCGGATCCACCAGGTGGCATAGGTGGAGAACTTGTAACCCTTTGTGTAGTCGAACTTTTCGACCGCACGGATAAGACCCAGGTTGCCCTCTTGGATCAGGTCGAGGAACGCCATACCGCGGCCGGTGTAGCGCTTGGCCAGCGATACGACGAGTCGCAGGTTCGCTTCCAGCAGATGGTTTTTCGCGCGGTCGCCGTCGCGGCAGATCCACACCATGTCGCGACGCTGAGCCGCGGGCAGCTTCTCACCCTTTTCGGTCAGGTCGGTCATCAGCTGGGTCGCGTAGAGGCCCGCTTCGATCCGCTTGGCCAGCTCGACTTCCTCTTCGGCGTTGAGCAGCGCCACCTTGCCGATCTGCTTGAGGTATGCGCGAACCGAATCCGCGGACGCCGTCAGCTCGGCGTCCTTGCGGGCCTGTCGCAGAGCCTCCGACTCGTCCTCGTCCCAGACGAAATCGCCTGAGGCCTTGTCCTTTTCGCTCGGCTCGACGATGTCTTCGTCGTCGACGGCTTCGTCGCCGACGGCTTTGGCCGGCTTCTTGACGGCCGCTTCGTCGGTCTCGGGCGTCTCGGGCTCGTCGTCGGTCGCGTCGACCTCGAGGTCTTCGAGATTCAGGTCTTCCGGGTCGATTTCGATCTCGTCGCCGGGTCCGCCGTCGAGTTCGGCGTCTACCTCGAGATCCTGCTCGTCGGTTTCGACGTCGGCAGTCGTGACCTCGGCGTCGTCGGCGCCTTTGGACGTCGCTTTCTTGGGGCGACCACGGGCTGGCGCCGACTTGGCCGCGGCGCTCTTGGTGGCAGCGCGGGTCTTGGTGGCCGTCGCTGGTTTGGCAGCCTTCGCCGGCGCCTTAGCGGCTGTCTTGGTGGCGGCGCCGTTGGCGGCTTTGGCCGACGAGCGCTTCGCCGGGGAACTGGCGGGAGATTTGGCGGCGGTGCGCTTCACCGGCTCCTCTGTTGCCGGTCGTGCTTTGGTCGCTGCCACGTAAACCCCTTCGGTAGAACTCAACTTCCGGTGCTCTAGGCATGGTGAACCGGAAAACGTCAGCTATGTCAGATGTCGGCGTCGATTATCAGGGTGGATATTCGCCGCTATCGGTCGGGCGGCTGCCGGTGACCATTGTAACGACAGCAGGGCAATACCCCCGCCAGAGCACGAAATCAGTGCGTCACGTCGCGCGTCGCCGCCATCGCCGCGCCGACGATACCTGCGGTGTTCTGCAAGGCCGCGGCCACCACCGGAGTGCGGTTTTTCAGCAGCGGCACCCATTTGTCGGCTTTTCGGCTGATCCCGCCGCCGGCGATGAACAACTCCGGGCACATCGCGTTCTCGATGGCGACCAGCACTTTC
>NZ_DATNJW010000134.1:0-6363 GCF_035603715.1 Mycobacterium sp.
TGCATCCAGGTCGTCGAGCAGCCGGAAGTAGCGCGGTAAGCGCAAGGCGGACAACGCATGCCGCAGCCCAGTCCGGTAACGCTGTTCGGCGCCGTCGACAAGCCGCTCCCGAATAGGCCCACGGACCAACTCGGGCGGCACGTCGTCCAGAGCGCTGCGGTAGCGATCGGCCAGCACTTCGGCGTCGCGGGCCACCCCCAACACATTGCCCAGCTCGCGTAGTTCGCCGATGATCGGGGCATCGTCGGTCAGCCCGAAGGAATCCGGAGCGGCCTGGAGCAGGCTGCGGATCTTGCGGGCGGTCACCCGCATCTGGTGCACCGCGTCGTCGGCCTCGGCGCGCACCGCGCGATCCCACACCAGCAGCTCGCCGGTCTGTTCGGCCAGCGCCCGATGCATGGATTCCGCCGGCAAATCCTTCGGCGACGTGCCGAGCACCCGCGCCAACTTGGAGCCGTGGCCGGCCGGTCGCGCACCGGCGTCGAGCAGCCGGTCGCACAGCTCGTCCATCAGCCCGGAGTTCGCGCCGGCGTCGACGAGTTCGAGTTCCCATTCACGCCACCGCAGCTCGTTGGTGGTTCCGTCGGCGCCCTGGCCCGCTGTGACGTGGTCGTCGCAGAACTCGGCGAGCACCGCGTCGTCGGCGCCGTGCACCAGGCGAACCTGCCGAGTGGTGCTGATCCGCGCCACCGGGCTCACCGGGCGGTCCCGCACGATGGCCAGCACCACATCCAGCAGCTCGGTGGGGACCGTAGTGCCGTCGGTGGCATTCGACGGCGCCCGCACTTCGGTACGGGCGTCGGGGCCCGCCGGTAGTTTCAGGTGCCAACCCGCGTCCAGGCCGCCGGTGCGACGGCGCAAGGTGACGCGATTCAACGCGAGATCTCGGGACGGCGTGTCGAAGTACACCGCGTCCAACGACTGGGTCTCGGCGTGCTCTACCCGGCCGACCGCCGCGATGCCGTCGAATGATGGCGGTTGCGTGGACTCGTCGGCGTCGAACTTGCGTTCAACTTCGAGATAGCGCGACGTGCTCGCGCCGTTGGCGGACATGCTCGAGAGCGTGCCACATTCCGGTGGCCGCTAAACCAGGGGCTTAGAAGCTGTGCTCGTCGTCGGGGAATGTCCCTGAAGCGACCTCGTCCGCGTACTGCGTTGCCGCGCGGTGCAATTCGCCTCCGACGTCACCGAACCGCTTGACGAACTTGGCCGTCTTGCCGCTGGTGAGACCGGCCATGTCCTGCCAAACCAGCACCTGGGCGTCGCAGTTGCGTCCCGCGCCGATCCCGACGGTGGGAATCGTCAGCTTGCCGGTGATCTGGGTGGCCAACTCGGCCGGCACCATTTCCATCACCACGGCGAACGCGCCGGCCTCGGCAACCGCGATCGCGTCGTGGATGGTCTGCTCGGCGGCATCCCCGCGGCCCTGCACCCGGAAACCGCCCAGGGTGTTGACGCTCTGCGGGGTGAAGCCGATGTGTGCCATCACCGGGATGCCGGCGGCAGTCAAGGCCGCAATCTGCGGGGCGACCCGCTCGCCACCCTCCAACTTCACGGCATGCGCGCCGGCTTCCTTCATGAACCGGATTGCGGCGTCGAGCGCCGCGGCCGGGCCCGCCTCGTAGCTGCCGAACGGTAAGTCGGCGACCACCAGAGCGTGCGGTGCACCGCGCACGACGCCACGCACCAGTGGAATCAGCTCGTCGACCGACACGGGCACCGTGGTGTCGTAGCCGTAGACGACATTGGCGGCCGAATCACCGACCAGCAGTACCGGGATACCGGCGTCGTCGAAGACCCGGGCGGTCGAGTAGTCGTAGGCCGTGAGCATCGCCCACTTGTGGCCTTCGGCCTTCATTTTCTGCAGGTGGTGGACGCGCGTCTTGGTCCGCGGCGCAGCTTGCGGAGAAGAATGGGCACCGTAAACAGTCTGTTCAGACATCATTGTCCCTAGCTTTGGTCGGGTCGATCCTCGTGGCCCAATCGGGTCCCCGGGTTCGTCTGACCTGACCAGTCTGCCACCTGGCGCCGCCCATGTGGATAGCGAGCCCAGTGGACTTCCTCACACCGGCACCATCGTGACGATTCGGGCGCCCCCCTGCGGCGGCGGACATACCATCGCCCCATGCAGCGACTCAGCGGACTCGACGCCAGCTTCCTCTACCTGGAAACCCCGGCACAGCCGTTGCATGTCTGCTCGATTCTGGATATCGACACGTCGACGATGCCGGGCGGCTACACCTTTGACCGGCTCCGCGACGAATTGGCGCTGCGGATCAAGGCGATGCCGCAGTTCCGCGAGAAGCTGGCCGACAGCGCCTTCAATCTGGACCATCCGGTCTGGGTGGACGACAACAACTTTGACGTGAACCGGCACCTACACCGGATCGGCCTGCCGCCGCCGGGCGGGCGCGCCGAGCTGGCCGAGATCTGCGGCCACATCGCGAGCTTGCCGCTGGACCGCACCCGGCCGTTGTGGGAGATGTGGGTGATCGAGGGCGTGGCGGGCACCGACGCGCAACAGGGCGGCCGTTTGGCCGTGATGACCAAGGTGCACCACGCCGCGGTGGACGGTGTGACCGGTGCCAACCTGATGTCTCAGTTGTGCAGCACCGAGGCGGACGCCCCCGCGCCGGATCCGGTCGAGGGCGTCGGCGGCGGCAACGACTTCGAGATCGCGCTGACGGGTGCGGTCAAATTCGCGGCCAGGCCGCTGCGCTTGGCCAATGCGCTGACCGGCACCGCATCGTCAGTGGTCAAGACCGTGATGCGGGCACGCAGCGGCCAGACGATGGCGCCGCCGTTCGCGGCCCCGCGGACCGCATTCAACGCGAGCGTCACCGCGCACCGCAACATCGCCTACGCGCAGTTGGACCTCGGAGACATCAAGAAGGTCAAGGATTACTTCGACGTCAAGGTCAACGATGTGGTGATGGCCCTGGTGTCCGGTGTGCTGCGCCAATTCCTGCTGGACCGTGGCGAACTGCCGGAGTCGTCGCTGGTCGCGATGGTGCCGGTGTCCGTGCACGGCAAGTCGGATCGGCCTGGGCGCAACCAGGTTTCGGGCATGTTCTCCAGCCTGCAGACCCACATCGGTGATCCGGCGGAGCGGATACAGGCCATCGCTGACGCGAATTCGGTTGCCAAACAACATAGTTCGGCGATCAAAGCCACGCTGCTGCAGGACTGGTCCCAGTTCGCCGCGCCCGCGGTGTTCGGTATTGCGATGCGCGCGTACGCCCGGACCAGTCTCACCAAAACCATGCCGGTGCACAACCTGGTGGTCTCCAACGTGCCGGGTCCGCAGGTGCCGCTGTACTTCCTGGGCAGTGAGGTCAAGGCCATGTATCCGCTCGGGCCGATCTTCCACGGCTCGGGCCTGAATATCACCGTGATGTCGCTGACCGGCAAACTCGATATCGGGATCATCGCCTGCCCGGAGCTGTTGCCCGACCTGTGGGAACTGGCCGACGACTTCGCGGTTGGAATGGAAGAACTGCTGCTCGCGACACGTTAGACGGCCCAGCAACCGGGGGCCCGCGCTGACGCATGGCAGCATGTTGGGCATGGGGAGCCCTCGCCGCGGCAAGATCGCGCGCACGATGCTGATCTGGACCGTGATGGCGGTTACAGCGGTGACCGTGGCCAGTTGTACTCAGGTCGTCAAGGGTCGCGCGGTACTTGCCGGCCCCAAAGTCGGCCAGCCGATCGAGTGGGGCCCGTGCCGCGTTGCGGGCGGCGGGGCGGTGAAACTGCCTGGCGGTGCGCAGTGCGGCAAGCTCGCCGTGCCCGTCGACTACAAACACCCCGGCGGTGACGCCACCACGCTGGGACTGATCCGCTTCCCGGCGACCGGAGACAAGGTCGGCTCTCTGGTCATCAACCCCGGCGGCCCGGGGGAGTCCGGCATCGAGGCGGCACTGGGCGTCGTGCAGTCGCTGCCGCAGCAGGTCCGCGAGCGCTTCGACCTGGTCGGGTTCGACCCGCGCGGGGTGGCGGCGTCGCGACCGGCGATCTGGTGTAACTCCGACGCCGACAACGACAAGCTGCGCACCGAGACACAAGCCGACTACAGCCCGGCAGGCGTCGCGCAGATCGAGGACGAGACCAAGGCCTACGTCGGCCGCTGCGTTGCCAAGATGGGCAAGAAATTCCTGGCGAACATCGGAACCGACAATGTCGCCCGCGATCTGGACACCATCCGCGAGGCGCTGGGCGACAGCAAGCTGACATTCCTGGGCTACTCCTACGGCACTCGGATCGGCGCCGCGTACGCGGAGGCCTTTCCGAAGAACGTCCGGGCGATGATCCTGGACGGTGCCATCGACCCCAATGCGGATCCGGTCGAGTCAGACCTGAGGCAGGCCAAGGGTTTTCAAGTTGCCTTCGACAATTATGCGAAGGACTGCGCCAAGTCACCCGCTTGTCCACTGGGCACCGACCCGGCCAAAGCCGTTGACGTGTACCACCATCTGGTCTATGCGCTCGTCGACAAGAAGAACCCGAGCGTCGGCAGGCCGGCACGCACCAAAGACCCCCGCGGTCTGAGCTACAGCGACGCCATCATCGGCACGATCATGGCGCTGTATTCGCCGACGTTCTGGCACCACCTGACGACCGGGTTGACCGAACTGTCGCGCCACCGTGGCGATGTGATGCTCGAGTTGGCCGACCTCTACATGCGTCGCGACAAGCAGGGGCACTACAGCAACTCCACCGACGCCCGGGTCGCGGTCAACTGTGTGGACCAGCCGCCGGTGAAGGATCGGGCGAAGGTCATCGACGAGGATCGCCGATCGCGTGAGGTCGCGCCGTTCATGAACTACGGCAAGTTCACCGGCGACGCCCCGCTGGGCACATGCGCGTTCTGGCCGGTGCCGCCGACCAGCAAGCCGCACACCATTTCGGCGCAGGGGCTGGCTCCGACGCTGGTGGTGTCCACCACACACGACCCCGCGACGCCGTACCAGGCCGGTGTCGACCTGGCCAACGAGCTGCACGGCGGGTTGCTCACGTTCGACGGCACACAGCACACGGTCGTGTTCCAGGGCAACAGCTGCATCGACGACTATGCGTCGGCGTACATCGTCAGCGGTACTGTGCCGTCCAAGGGGGCTAAGTGTTAGCGCCGCCGTGGGTCCGCTTCGCGAGCGAAACGTAGAGACCGCGCGGTAAATAACGAGATCAAGGTGTGACCAATGGGATCACGGCCTGTGGCCGACGCATGCCACGATTGACTGCCATGTGGCGCATGAGACGGTTGAGCTCTGCGCTGCTTTCATGTGGGTTGTCGATGGCGACCGCTATTGCGTTGACGCCGTTGTCGGCTGCGACGCCCGGATACGACGCGGGCCCCACGCCGAGCTCCGGGGCACCCCAGCCGTCGTCGGCACCACCATTGAGCTGGGGGAGCTGCGGCCAGGTCCTGAGCAACCCGCGCGACATTCCGAGCGCGCGATGCGGGACCGTCGCGGTTCCAGTCGACTATGCAAACCCGGGTGGCGCGCAAGTGCACCTCGCGGTGATCCGCGTTCCGGCAACGGGCCCGCGGATCGGAGCGTTGCTGGTCAATCCGGGCGGTCCCGGGGCGTCGGCGGTCGACATGGTCGCCTCGATGGGCGCGGATCTGGCGGGCTCTGAGATCAGTAAGCGATTCGATCTGGTCGGCTTCGATCCCCGTGGTGTCGGCCACTCCACGCCGGGGGTGCGCTGCCAAACCGACGCCGAGTTCGACGCGTACCGGCGTGAACCGATGGTCGACTACAGCCCGCAGGGCGTGGCGCACATCGAGCAGGTCTACCGGCAGATAGCTCAGCGCTGTCAGGCCCGCAATGGTTCGGCGTTCCTGGAGAACGTCGGGACCGCTTCGGCCGCACGGGACATGGATTCGGTGCGCCAAGCCCTGGGTGACGACCAGATCAACTACCTCGGCTACAGCTACGGCACGGAGTTGGGGACCGCGTACGTCGAGCGCTTCGGCGACCATGTGCGCTCGATGGTGCTGGACGGCGCGGTCGACCCGAGCATCGGCCCGATCCAGGAGCTCATCAACCAGGAGGCCGGGTTTCAGACCGCGTTCAACGACTACGCCGCGGACTGCGCCCGCTCCGCGGACTGCCCGCTGGGCACCGACCCGACCCAATGGGTCGTCCGCTACCACCAGTTGATCGACCCGCTGGTGACCAAACCCGCGACGACCTCGGAGGGGCGCGCGCTCGGCTACGCCGACGCCACCACGGGCACCATCAACGCGCTCTACACCCCGCAATTCTGGAAATTCCTCACCAGCGGCCTGCTCGGTCTGCGCCGCGGCACCGATCCCGGTGATCTGCTGACGCTGGCCGACGAGTACTACGGCCGCGA
>NZ_DATNJW010000135.1:0-2383 GCF_035603715.1 Mycobacterium sp.
TGACTCAGGAGTCGTACCGCACCGGGGATGTCGAGAACGCCGGCGCCGACGAGCTGGACATGTTCCCGTCCGATCCGCGGCAACTCGAGGGTCAGACCGAAGCCGAGCGCGACCGTCCCTACTTCGAAGTGCTTGTCGTCGAGAAGATGACCGAGGCCCAGGAGCGTGCGCTGCGCAACGAGGTCCGCAAATGGCGGCGCCCCGATGACGAATTCGTCTACGAGCTCGTGGTGGTCGCCAGCGGCGATGAGGCGCTGATCGCCGCACGGCTCAACGTGAATCTGCAAGCCGTCGTAATTCGCCGGCGGTTCTCGCACCAGTCAACTCGTGACCTCACGTCGCTGTCCGAGTTCGTTGACACCGGGGTGTCGAACGACCTGGCCGACCACTACTCACCTGAAGAGCGCGCCCAGATTCTGGCCACATCGCTGGGCAAGCTGCGGCCCGAGCTCGACCTGTACCTGATGACCGAGATCGAGGTGGAGGACATCGCCGGGCGGCTGGGCCAATACTTCCGCCGGGTGTTCCACGCCCGGGAAGGCATGCTCGAACTGCACCTGTCGATCCTGCACGGCGTCGCGGCCCGCTATCGCACCCCGTTCTTCAGCGCACTCAAGCAATACAGCCACCGGCCGACCGGCGTTTTCCACGCTTTGCCGATCTCGCAGGGCAAGTCGATTGTCAACTCGCACTGGATCAAGGACATGGTCGGCTTCTACGGCCTGGAAGTCTTCATGGCCGAGACGTCGGCGACCTGCGGTGGTCTGGACTCATTGCTGGAGCCCACCGGCCCGCTGCGTGAGTCCCAACAGCTCGCGTCGAAAGCGTATGGCTCGCGGCACACCTACTTCGTCACCAACGGCACGTCGACCGCCAACAAGATCATCACCCAGGCGGTGGTGGCCCCCGGTGACATCGTGCTGCTGGACCGTAACTGTCACCAGTCGCACCACTACGGCATGATGATGGCCGGCGCGAATGTTGTTTACCTCGAGGCGTATCCGCTCAACGACTATTCGATGTACGGCGCGGTGCCGCTGCGCGAGATCAAGTCAAAGTTGTTGGCGCTCAAGCGGGCCGGCAAGCTCGACCGCGTCAAGATGATGTCGCTGACGAACTGCACATTCGACGGGATCGTCTACGACGTCGAGCGGGTGATGGAAGAGTGCCTCGCGATCAAGCCAGACCTGGTGTTCCTGTGGGACGAAGCCTGGTTCGCGTTCGCCCGGTTCCACCCGGTCTACCGCACCCGGACCGCGATGGCGGGGGCGGCGGCGGTGCGCGAGCGGCTGAACAGCCCGGAGTACCGGGCTGAGTACGAGAAATACCTGACCAAGCAGACCGCCGAGAAGCCCAGTGACGAAGACCTTTTGAACCGTCGCCTGATGCCGGACCCGGCGCGGGCACGGGTGCGGGTGTACGCCTCGCAGTCCACCCACAAGACGCTGACCTCGCTGCGGCAGGGATCGATGATCCACGTCTACGACCAGGACTTCGACCAGAAGGTCGCGGTGCCGTTCCACGAGGCCTACATGGCGCACACCTCGACGTCACCCAACTACCAGATTCTGGCGTCGTTGGACCTGGGCCGTCGTCAGGTAGCGCTGGAGGGTGCCGAATTGGTGCAGCGGCAGATCGAAAACGCCATGCAATTGCGTGACGCGATCGACAACCACCCGCTGCTCAGCAAGTACATGAATTGCCTTGGTACGGCTCACCTCATCCCGAACGAGTACCGCCCGACGGCCATCGATCAACCGCTGCGATCCGGTCTGCGCAACATGATGGCGGCCTGGCACGACGACGAGTTCGTCCTCGACCCGTCGCGAATCACGTTGTCCATCGGGCGGACCGGGTACGACGGTGACACCTTCAAGCGCGAGCAGTTGATGGACCGCTACGGCATCCAGATCAACAAGACCTCGCGCAACAGCGTGCTGTTCATGACCAACATCGGCACCACGCGCAGCTCGGTGGCGTTCCTGGTCGAGGTGTTGGTCAGCATTGCCGCCGAGCTCGACCAGTCGATTTCCGAGATGAGCCTGGGCGAGCGCGAGCACTTCGAGCAGGCGGTGTGGGGGCTGACCGAACGTCCGGTTCCACTGTGTAACTTCAGCGGCTTCCACCCGGCGTTCCGGGATCACAGCGGTGACGAGCCGACACCCGAGGGCGATGTCCGTCGCGCGTTCTACCTGTCGTACGACGACACGAACTGCGAATACCTGATGGGTGACCAGATCGACGAAAAGCTGGATGCCGGAATCGATGTCGTGTCCGCAACGTACGTGACGCCATACCCGCCGGGCTTCCCGGTGCTGGTGCCCGGTCAGGTGGTCAGCCGCGAGATCCTGCAGTTCATGCGCGATCTGGACACCAAGGAGAT